>JAAFIU010000035.1 GCA_013298805.1 Cytophagales bacterium
AGAAAAAAGTTTCGGTTCTGGTCTTGCCCATCATGGAAGTGTCAATGATGCTAAAAATCAAAATTTTTATGGCATAAAATCTTACCACTCTTTCAATCAGCCTAATTATATCAGGTTTATGACAGCACTTAGAGTGGTTGATAAGAATAATGAAAACACTTCTCGATGGTGTATTGCTGCTCCTGCCAATACGATGTGGCATAGCTTGGTGGGAGTGAAATATTTTATTTCAAAAAATAATGAAGCCAATATGTTTGGGTATGATTCCCTAAAAACATTCAATGATATTAAGTTATCCAAAAATCGTTTTGCTTTACCGCTCGGAATTACTTATACAAATTTTATGGATGAAGACGATTTTGAGAAAAGTAATTATACCAACACTTTTGCTTCAAAAGCTATGTTGCAAGCTTGTGTAGTTGATAAAAAATTACTCCCTCAATTATCTGGACTCAAAAAAGTTACTGAAATTGATACCATGCAGGTTTGGGCAGATGGAGAATTTGAACAAGTTATTAAAGATTTAAAAACTGATACACTTCAAATATCGTCATTTGGCAACACGAAAATCACAGGAAGTATAAATCTCAATACAAAAAAAATCTTATTCTTATCTATTCCTTTCGACAAAGGTTGGCACGCTACTGTCAATGGAAAAGAGACTGATTTACAACGTGTTCAATGGGGATTAACTGGTTTAGTCTTAGATAAAGGAACGCACAACATTGAATTAAACTTTACTCCACCTTATAAAAAAGAAGGCATTTTAGTAACATTACTTTCTTTAGGAGTATTTGGTGGCTTATTAGTTATCAGTAGTAAGAAAAAAATCAAAAAAGGTAGTAGTGATATGATGTAAGTAAAATCAAGTATGACGATTTATAAAAGGTTGATTTTCAATCTTTTGTAAACCGTCATACTATTTATAATAGTTCTTCTTTCGGAATCCAATAATGGTTTTTGAAGTTTTTGATTTTATCATTTTCTACAATAATACCCTCATTTTCAAGTAATTCTTGCATTCTATTATCTCCAAAAAATACTTTTCCTGTTAATACTCCTGCCCTATTGACCACTCTGTGAGCAGGAATACTATCGTCACCATGACAAGCATTCATTGCCCAGCCCACAAATCTCGCACCACCTTTTGAGCCTAAGTATTCGGCAATTGCACCATAAGAAGTTATTCTACCTTCAGGAATTAGGCGAACGACTTGGTAAATATCTTCGAAGGAAATTTTCATGCTGGAAATATATTTATGGAATGAACTACCATGTATCGCATGACAAAATAGAACACTGATTATACTGATTTAGCATTTTTTTGCTAATTGGAAAAACTTTCGGGAAGATACTACAAATCAAAATTGGTCTATTTCTTTAAAGTATCAAAGTAAAATTAGAAATAAAAAAGGTAGAATATCCTAAAAGGTTATCCTACCATGTACAAGCATTAATTTATGATGAAGTGTTTATTTTTTTTCTGCCAAAAAACTTTTAGCATAATTGACTTTTAGGTTATCTAAACGTTGTATGTGTGTTTTGAGTCGATTTTTGAAATCTTCGTAATTTTTCAAACTCTTCGGCGACCATGCCGTTTCTGCTACTGCACAAGCACGTGGATAAACCATGTATTCTATACTTGACGATGTGGGCAAATATTCTGTCCAAACATTAGCCTGAATCCCGATAATTCTTTTTTGTTGCTCTTCGGTCAATTCTTTTGGTGCTGGTTCGTAACCATAAACTTTTTCAATTGGTAAAAATCCACCAATGGCTAACGGTTCTGTTTTTGCATCGGCTTGGTAATAATCCAAATAAACGTAAGTTGATGGTGTCATAATTACATCGTGGTTTTCCTTGGCAGCAGCAATACCACCCGCTTCACCTCTCCACGACATTACGGTTGCATTTGGCGACAATCCTCCCTCTAAAATTTCGTCCCAACCAATCATTTTTCTACCTTTTGAGGTAATGAATTTATCAATTCTTCTGATAAAAAAGCTTTGTAATTCGTGTTCGTCCTTCAAGCCTTCTTTCTTCATCAAATCTTGACAAAATCTACTGGTTTTCCACTGGTCTTTCGGGCATTCATCACCACCAATGTGGATATATTGACTTGGGAATAAATCCATTACCTCAGAAAGCACATTTTCTAAGAAAGTAAATGTTTCTTCTCTTGGACAAAAAACATCTTTTGAAACGCCCCAAATTGTAAGCACATCATATATTTTATCTTGATTGCAACCATATTCTGGATACGCCGCCAAAGCTGCTTGTGCGTGACCAGGCATTTCAATTTCTGGAATTATCGTTACATACTTTTTCTTGGCATAGGCAATCACTTCTTTCACTTCTTCTTGGGTATAAAATCCGCCATATTCTTTGCCATCGTATTTTCCACTACCATATTTGCCCACTAAAGTTTGCTTACGAATTGAGCCAATTTCAGTTAATTTTGGGTATTTTTTGATTTCAATTCTCCAGCCTTGGTCTTCGGTTAAGTGCCAATGAAAAGTATTAAATTTATGCAAAGCGATTAAATCAATGTACTTTTTAATAAATGAAACAGGCGAAAAATGACGACCTACATCTAAGTGCAATCCACGATAAGAATACCTTGGAGCATCTTCAATTTTGCAACACGGAATCGACCATTTTATGCCTTCAACTTTTCCTTCCTTAAAAACATCCGTTGGCAACAATTGCAATAAAGTTTGTACGCCATAAAACGCCCCTTTGGCGGTTTTGGCAGCAATGACAACTTGTTTTGAAGAAACGTCCAATTTATATCCTTCATCACCAATTGTTTCGTCTTGAATAAATTGAATAGAACCTTTTACCAATTTTGTAGAACCTACAACTACTTTTTTATTCCAACCATTAACCGTATTTAGCTGAGTATTTAATAATTCTGCAACGTCTGTCCAAGCAGAATTTCCGACAATAATAGTTTTATCATTGACGGTAAAAACACCTGTTTGAACTTCTAATTTTTGTGGAACAGGAATAATATTGTATTGATTTTGGGCAAATGTCACGAGGGAAATTGCCCAAATTGATAAAAATGCAAACAGTCTTTTCATTAGAAATGGTTTTTAGAATTTGTATTTTTTAGAATTAATTTCTCAAAAGTATGGTAAATAATACAAAAAACAATCTTTTCTATGGGGTATTCAGCATATTTAAAAACTAAAATCGGCAATAAAGTTCCGATTAAGAAATTTATTACCGATTTCAAGTAGTTCAATTAGTATATTTGTTAAAAGTATGTTTTGTATTTTTGTAATATGAAACAGCTAACAGCATTACTTCAAACAAAATATCCAGCTATTATTTGGACTATCCTTATATTTATTCTTTGTACACTTCCGAGTAAACATTTGCCCGATAAAGGAGACAAAAGTCTTCATTTAATTGCTTTTGCGGGATTCACTTTTTTTTGGTTTTTTCAATCTTCAAGATATTGGCTAATTTTAATAATTGCGGTACTTTATGGAATAGGAATCGAATATTGGCAAGCAATACTTCCAGCATCTTTTCATCGTGGCTTTGATTGGTACGATGCTTTAGCAGATTCTATTGGGGCTATCATTGGATTCCCTATTTATCTAATATTCAACAGATTAACAAAATTGCTAAACCGCTAAAAAATCTTTGGGGGCTTTGTTCGTAAACTTCTTAACTGAGCGATTGAAAGTTGCTTTTGAGTTAAATCCGCAGTCAAAAGCAATACCTAAAAGGGTAATATTTTTGTTTTCGGACAAAAGAATCCGCTCCTGAAATTCTTTCACCCGATATTCATTCACAAAATCATTAAAATTCTTTCCAAAAGCATTATTCACCACACCCGAAAGCACAGATATATTGGTTTTCAGACGATTCGCAATATCCGAAAGGTTTAATTCGGGTTGTAAATAGAGCTTTTCATCTTGCATAAGTTTCAAAATTTTTGCCTTCCAAGCCTCTAATTCATCTTCATTAAATTTCTCTTTTTGTATATTTTCAATCTTCTGTTGCTCCTTAAACACCAATCCTGTAGTTGGCTGTGCCTGTGCATATCCAGTGATAGAAACGTAATAAATCAAGGCTACACCCACCAAATTATCCCACCAATCTTGCTTAAAATCAAGTTGATAAATATTGTCAATAATTAATTTTAACAGATAAACGATTAACGTTATCACCAAGACAATTAGGAAGTTACGAAACCATTTAAAACTTATAGCATCAGTATCGGAGAATTGTATTTTTGTCCACTCACGATATTGTTGATACAGTTTTAAGGCACGATAAGCATAATAACAATCTAAGAAAATCCCCGTAATTGTCTCAATTTCAGGGATATGATAAGGTCCATGAAAGTTTTTCTCGACTGTTTTTACAAAATCTTGCCCCATTGAAAATACACCTACGTGATAAACCGTGTGAATAATAAAAGGCAAAAAATAAATAATATCGTTTTTAGAAAACCTAAAGTCTTTATCAATCTGACTTTTGAAATAAAAATAACAAAGCGGTGGAAAAGCATAACCAAAATTTCGGGGGAAGAAATTGAGTTCCTTCCAAAGAATCTCAATTCCTGAAAACCCCAACATATATTCCCAAATATTAAACGCCATTCCCACTAAAACCAAACCCAAAAGTACATCCGAAAGACGACCATTTTGGCGACTACGATTCCATAGTAAAAGAGCATAAATCCAAGCTTGAATAAAGCCAAACCAAAGCGGTACAGAATAGTACGAAAGATAAATTTCCATTGAGCATTAACTATTTGAAGTTTTCAACATTGCTTATAACATGTAAACTCATTTTTGATAATTCGGTTTAAGCAAACCACTTTTTAGTAATCAAATGGTCAATTCCAAACCTTCCCGAACCCAACACGATGGCATAAATAGCAATCCAAAGAAAGCCCATTGCTGGCAACATTTCCCAAACTTCTCCGCCCCATTTTTGGAAGAAAATTGCCACTAACATCGTACACATTACCATAAAACCTGCAAAACGAGTGAACAAACCAAACACTAACATAGCACCGCCAAATGTCTCCGCTAAAACGGCAGCCCAAGCAAAAAAAGTTGGAAAAGGAAAGCCGTATTTGGTAACATCCGCAATAAACCAATCTGGACAAGGGAATTTACTTCCACCAAAATTAACGGCTAAGAAATAACACCCAATAATGCGTGGCAAAGCCAATAATAAATCTGTGTACCAGTTGGCGGTGTAAGTCGGAGTGATAATTTTTGAGAATAGAGTTTTCATAGTTTATATTTTTTTGACCGCTTCATTACGGTTGATGATACAAATTTGGAGTAAATCCGAACGACTACTGTATCAAAAGATGATTTGAGTCGTAGCAAATCATCTTTTGAAGCTAATTGAGACTACTTTCTCAAATTAATTACCTTTCCTTCATCCTCTAATCTGGCAGTATAAAATGGTTGACCCGTTAACTGGTTTCCACCCATAACCACTTTTACTTCCTTTCTATCAGCTAAATAATTTTTTGTTCCCACTAACACTTTAAATTCTTTTGTACCATTGGGAACAAAAACATCACCGACTGTACCATTCTCTTTTGAATTGGGAGCATAAGTGATAAAAGTAAATTTATGGGGCAAAATACTGTTGTTTTTAAACTTAAATGTTATCGTTTTGTTCCCTTGGTTTTGAGCAAGAACTGAACTAAATGAGGTGATGAAAACTACTAAGATTGCGATTATTGAAATTTGCTTTTTCATATTTCTTGTGCGGATAACCGCTTTTTAGATTTGTTAGTATGATTGATAATTAGTTTAATACAAGGGTTAAATCTGATTTTTTTTCATCTACTGTTAAGAGAAGTTTTTCCGTAAATTTGGTACTGCTATCCCAAAACTTATCACTACATTGATAGATTTTTGTACCAATTGGAAGGGTTAAATCTCGACCATTAAATTTGCTTAATGACCCAGAAAAACCTAATTGATTGTCTTTTCCCCAAGGTAATTCATAACGTATATGAGCCATTGATGGAAACCACGATGAACCTTTGATGTTGATTTTCACTAATTTAAGCCCTTTTTTTTGAGCGATATTTTCAATTGAATTATCGTCTTTTGCTTTTTCAAAATTACGTTGGTTCATTTCGGCACGTGCTGCTTCAAGGTATTGTTCACGAGTAATTTGATATTCATTATTAACATTGTACGTTTTGCCATTATCTTTTTCTGTTACGACAAATATTAATTCATTTTTACCATTTTTTTCTACGAATACATACACAGGAACAGGCAGATTTACAGCGTGCGAAGCCAAGCCATTTAGTCCATAACCGTAGCCCGCTGTAAATCTTTCGTTTGCAGCACTGTAACTTTTAAAATCAACCATTTCACTTTTTAGTGATGGATTTTTGATGGTAAAACTGACACGGGACTGTTCTTTCGGAGCAGGTTCTGTCGAGTGCGACCCCGTTTGGGCATGGCTCATGAAAGAAATGAAAGAAAGACAAGCAATAAGGAAATTTTTGATTTGCGTTTTCATGTTTTTAAAATGTTTATTTATGAATTGATGGGTCAAAGTTTCACCTTTAAAAACCCTGAAACGCTTTAAAACATGATTTGAAACGTCTTGAATCATGATTTGAGACGAGTCTTTTTCGAAGAAAGGTAGTTAGGAGGAAAGGAGAAATGAGTTGAGGTAATAAAAAACCTGCCAGATTAATTTCTGACAGGTTTTTAAAATTTCTATATTTCAGGGACATTTTATCCCAACACCACAGGACCAGCCTGATTAATTCCAGAAACATAACATTCAGAACCAATGCCAACTTTGGCAAAACCATCTTGCATGGCTTTCCCAACCCGATTGGCAGTAAATAAATCTTTCGATAAAGCAAACATTGAAGGACCAGAGCCTGAGATTGAACAACCCAAAGCTCCGTTTTCCAAAGCAGCATTTTTCACATCATCAAATTGAGGAATCAAGATTGAGCGAATAGGTTCGATGATTACATCTACCAAACTTCTCGAAATCAAATCATAGTCGGGCAACATTAAACCTGCTACCAACCCCGCTACATTTCCCATTTGCGTAATGGTATTTTTCAAAGAAATCTCTCTTTTCAAAATATTACGAGCATCCTTCGTATTTACCTCAATGTGCGGATGAACAATGGTAGCATACAATTCTTGGGGCGTTTTTAATTGAATAATATCCAAAGGCTCATAAGAACGAATGACGACAAAACCGCCCATCAAACTTGGCCCTACATTATCGGCATGAGCAGAACCGCAAGCAATTCGCTCGCCTTCCATCGCAAAAGGCAATAAGTCTTTTTGAGCCAAAGGTCTGCCCATCAATTCATTAGCCGCAAAAACACCTGCCACCGACGAAGCCGCCGAAGAACCCAAACCAGAACCCAAAGGCATCAATTTTTTAAGGTTCATTTCAAAACCTTGACCTTCTTCACCAATGGCTTCCAAGAATTTGATAATGGCAATTCCAGCCGTATTTCTTTCAGCATCCAATGGCAAACGACCATCATCGCCTTCAATACTAAGAATTTTAACGCCTTTATGATTAGCTTTTTTCAAGATTAATTCATCTCCAGGATTATCAACGGCAAAACCGAAAATATCAAATCCACAGGCTACATTTGCCACCGTTGCAGGGGCGAAAACTTTTATTGAGTTACTCATTATTACTTTTATACATTTATTTGAATTTGATGCAAAGATTACAACTTAATGTAAGAGACCTAATTCCTTAAATGCACCTTTTAAACTATCTTTAAATTTACGATAAGATTCTAAGCTTTCTAACTGGCTTAATTCTAATTTTTGACCTATAATTTGGTATAATTCTGATATATCCAACCCTCTATTTCTTTTCCTTCGGGTTAAATCACTCTGAACAATCCGAATTGCATTTATAATTGTTTCTTTTGGGTTAGCAATACTTTCGGGAAATGGATGGATTCCTAAATCAAAGTTTGATAACAATGTACCTATTTCACTTTTCAATAATTCCTTATCCGCCAACATCCACGATTCAGTCATATACACAGGAATTACAGAAACTAATATTTTACAATACTCAGACTCATTTTGTTTTTCTAAACTTTTTATAGCTGGTATAATTTTAGATTCTATTGCTCTCTTATCAGTAGCTTCATCCGAATCAGTATGTACACAAAGAAACATGATTCCATAATCATCAATTCCTTTTTTTGATGCTAATAGAACTTGCTCTACAAACCCAAGTCCAGTTTTATTTATCTCTATTGTTTTTACTTCTGTTTCTATTTGTCCTTGACACTCAAAAGCTACGTCCTCCAACGCTTTTCTTACTATACTTTCTAAAAAACGAATATCAGTAGTACCTTCAGTAAAAAGTCCCGCAAAAATTTGCTTTGTCATAATATCTGTTTTTAAGGTGTATTTTCAAATTCAGAGGTTCTTAAATATTCTTCCACAGTAGCTAATGTTAGTTTTTTCTCTTGTTCACTATATTCTATGGTAGTTTGATAACTTCCTCCTTGTTTTATCACAGGACTAATCTTAGTAATATTCATTTTAAGTCTTTCTTCTCCAATATCAAAGATATTGGTTCTCATGTGAGCGTACCATAAACTTACATTTTGGTCATTTTCCCATTTGTGCATGTTACCTACTAAAACTGGTGAATGAGTATTGACAATGACTTGACGAAGTGGTAAATCTATATCATTGAAGTCAATACTTAAATCTTTTAACAGCTTCGTCATGGCTTTAATACGAAAAGGATGAATACCATTTTCAGGCTCCTCAAAACATAATAAACCTGTGTGTTTATCATCAAACTCTAAAATACATAAAGCTAAAATACGTAAAGTACCTTCTGAAAGTACCCTTGATGAAAACTCTTTTTTATCAATATCTTTCAATTTAATAAGGTACTGCTTGTTCTCATTATCATCAATAACATCTACTTCCGTAAAGTTTGGCAAAAAACCATTTAGTTTTCGAGAAATCTCTTTAAGACTGTATGAGTCAGCTTGCTTAATTCTGTACAACGCAGCCGCTAAATTTTTACCACTGGTTGTAATAGTATCTCCTCCTCTATTTTTACTGGTTGCTTGTCTTAAATCTTCTGGGTTAAGTTGTAAAAACTTCCAACTTTTCATTTCTTCTTTTGCCGCTAAAACATGAGGAAAGTCTATTGTGTCAAAGCTACTTAAAACAGTTCTCGTAGCATTATTAAGTGGAAAACGTCTTTTATTACCCCCTCTTGGACCATCTTGTGGAACTAATACAGTCAAAATGTTTTCCTCCAATATTGTTTCAATGTATGGTATTCCTCTTTTACCTGTGCCTACTTTGGGTCTCCAGATTTCCAGTTTTAACTTTGGTACTTTCTTTATCCAATTATCTTCTTGATGATTAAGTTTTACTAAGTTCTCATTCGTTACTTCTAAATCCTCCATTCCAGAGTGGTTTGTGAATCGCCTAATAGTCAATTCGTAACGAAGCCTTGTGTATTTTAACTCTGTTTCACTTCCCCAAGCATCTTTCACATTCCGATTCACTAACATTTCAACAGCAAAATGGATTTCATCAGCATATTTATCATCTCCATATTGAGTGAACATTTCTATAAATTCACCTCTTTGTTCACTAAATGCACGTTTTAAATTATCAGTTTCAGCTAATCGAGATAACAAAGTTAGAGCATCAAAAAGATTACTTTTACCAGAAGCATTCGCCCCTGCGATAACTGTAAAAGGCGTAAACTCCATTTCAAAATTATGAAAGGACTTAAAACCATTTATTTTAATGTATGTTATCATTTTTTTAGATTTTAACTTCTCAATGCAATTGTTTTATACCTAAGCCAAATAACTCCCAATTGCCACAATATCCGCAAACACACCTGATGCTGTTACCTCTGCTCCTGCTCCTGGGCCTTTGATGACCAATGGGCGGTCGTGGTAGCGTTTGGTGGTAAATGAAATCACGTTGTCAGCTCCATCCATCATATAGAATGGATGCGTTTTTCCAATACTTCTTACGCCAATATTGATTTTATTATCTGCCAAAGTTGCAATGAATCTTAGCACTTCGCCTTTGGCTTCTGCTTCATTTACCATTCCCTCAAAATAAGTGTTTGAAACCTCCAATTCTTTGAAGAAATCCTCAACAGTTGGTGCTTGTTCACAATTTTCTGGCAATAATTTATCTATTGTAACGTCTTCTGGCTCTAATTTCAAGCCAATTTCACGACCCAAAATCAAAATCTTTCTTGCCACGTCCATTCCGCTCAAATCTTCTCGTGGATCTGGTTCGGTATAACCTTTTACTTTGGCTTCTTTTACGATGTCGGCAAACTTAACGCCTGCCTTGAAATTATTAAAAATATATGATAATGTTCCAGATAGAACGCCTTCGATTTTCTCAAATCTATCGCCCGAAGCAATCAAGCCTTGCAAGGTATTTATCACAGGTAAACCTGCTCCAACGTTGGTTTCGTACAAGAATTTTACGCCTTTTTTCAAGGCTGTTCTGTGCAATAGAGCATAATCTTCATAACGTCCAGAATTGGCTACTTTATTGGGCGTTACTACCGAAATATTCGCTTCAAATAATCCTAAATAATAGTTATGAATTTCTTTGTTGGCCGTACAATCGGCAAAGACAGAGTTAGGTAAATTTAAACGTTTGGCTTCTTCTACAAATGCCCAAATTTCAGCAGGTTTTCCTTTTGAATCACGTTCTTCTTCCCACAAATTCAAGTCAATTCCTTGTGGATCAATGAGCATTTTTCGAGAATTCATTACGCCTACTAAATTGATTTTCAAGGCTTTGTATTTTGCTAAATAATGTTCTTGTCCTTGCAACTGTTCTAACAAGGCTTTACCAATCAAACCTGTTCCTACCAAGAAAAGGTTTAACGTTTTCGCTTGCGAGAAGAAGAACGAATCATGAATAACATTCAAGGCTTTTGAAATATCCTTTTTCTCAATTACCACGGAAATATTCAATTCAGACGAACCTTGTGCGGTAGCAATAATATTGATTCCGTTTTTACCCAAAACCGAAAATAATTTCCCACTCACACCCGTATGACGACGCATTCCTTCGCCCACAACGGCAATTACCGACAGATTTTCTTGAATATCAATGCCTTCTACATCGCCATCGGCAATTTCAGTTTTAAATTCTTCTTCCAATAATGCTTTCACTTCTGCCGATGCCGAAGGTTCAATGGCAAAACATATTGAGTGTTCGGAAGAGGCTTGCGAAATCAAAATAACAGAAATTCTATGCTTCGCTAAAACGGTAAATAACTTGGCTGAAACCCCAGCCACACCAATCATACCCGAACCTTGTAAATTGACCAAAGCCAAATTATCAATTGAACTGATGCCCGTAATAATATATTCTGATGGTTCGGCAACACGATTTACTACCGTTCCAATGAAATCGGTATTGAATGTATTGAGAACTCTAATCGGGATATTTTTAGCAAAAGCGGGTTGTAACGAAGGCGGATAAATCACTTTAGCTCCAAAATGAGTCAATTCCATTGCCTCCGCATACGTGATGGTCGGAATGGTAAAAGCATTTTTCACTTTGCGTGGGTCGGCGGTCATCATGCCGTCCACGTCCGTCCAAATTTCGATTTCTTCGGCATTTAAAGCCGCTCCGAAAATTGAACCTGTATAATCAGAACCTCCACGACCCAATGTTGTGGTTTCACCTTTTTCAGTCGAGCCGATGAAACCCGTAATTAGTTGTAAAGATTTTGTTTTCGAGAAATACGTTTGAATTTGGGCATTAGTTACCTCAAAATTCACCGCTGCCATGCCAAAATTACTATCGGTACGAATGACTTTACGAGCATCCAAAAACTGACAATCAACGCCTTGTGCATGAAGAATTTCATAAATCAAGGTAGTAGAAAGACGTTCTCCGAAACTGACGATAAGGTCGGATGTTCGATCGGAAATTTCACGAATCAACGAAACACCTTTCAGTAAATCTTCTAATTCGTTAATAATGGTGCGGATATTTGCGAATACTTTCGACTGAGATTTTACGTCAATTAAGGCACGTACAACTGTGAAATGACGATTTTCAATCTCTTTAACTAAATCAAAATAGGTGGTATCTCCTACCGACGCTAAATCTCCTGCTTTCAATAATTGGTTGGTTACGCCACCCATTGCTGAAAAAACTGCTGCAACTTGTTCACCATTAGCTTGTTTGCCTTTGATGATGCCTAACACCGCTTGGATACTTTCAATAGTACCACAAGAAGTTCCTCCGAATTTTAATACTTTCATTTTTTTAGTGAATAGGTATCCCCTATTCCTGCTTGGATTATCTGCTTTACAACAGCAGGTTTCAATTATTTATTTTATTATGCTTTAATTTTCACTTTGATAATATCAACTATTTCCTTGACTTATCTTCCACTTCTATCAGAAACCAGTTATTATTATTTTTCTTAAATTTATAAATTATTCTTCCATGTATCTCATCAATATCTATTTTAAATGTAACATGAACGCTATCTTTTGCAATATAATCTTTGTGCAAATTCTCTTGCAATATTCCTCTCGAATCGGCTACAAGATTATAATACCCTAATTTTATCCAATCCTCTTTAGTGCTATAAAAAATGTTTTTATTTGATTTAATATGCTTTAAAGGAAACTTTACACTCTTTAATTGGAGATTTTGGTCGATATAAAATTTATCAAAAAAAGTATCAAAGTCTTTATTGGGAGAGTAATTTTTATACAAAACGCCAATAGTTAATAGTATGATTATCGGAATCCATATTTTGGGGTTTTGCATAGATGATTTTATTAAGATTAATTTTCTCAAAAGCAAAGATACCAATTTCACTCCCTCAACCCAAAAGACTACAAACAAACCTCTTCAACAAATGTTTATTGAATGTAATATTCGTCTGAATTTGGATTCGTCCGATTTACGGATTTCAGGATTTTTTCATCGAAGTATCAATCCTAAAAATCCCTTAATATAATACGGTGCGACGTTTCGCAATCCAAATTCCGACAGAATCGCACGAACAAAAATTAAACCCCATGAAAATCCTCATAACAACCTCATTACTATTGATTTCAAATTATCTAATAGCACAAAACAAAACCCTTGCCAATAAATCAAAAGCGGGTTGTGGACCTGTGGCAGAAACAAATCTGAAAAAGAAAATGGAAAATCAAACGAAGAAAAACGAGAAAAATGTACTTGGTACAGAACTACAAATTGCAGGTACATCCCCAATCACGGGATTTTATAGAGACGGTTTTTGCTCAACAGGAACTTCCGATAGAGGCATTCATGTGGTAGCTGCCGTAGTAACGGATGAATTTCTGCAATATTCCAAAGCCCGTGGCAATGATTTAATTACGCCTTATCCAGCTTACGGATTTACAGGGTTAAAGGCGGGTGACAAATGGTGCTTGTGTGCCGCTCGTTGGAAAGAAGCCTACGATGCTGGGGTCGCTCCGCCCGTTGTCTTGGAAGCAACGCACGAAAAAGCCTTGGAATATGCCACTTTGGAAGAATTGAAAGGCGAAAAGATTAAATAGGTAAGAACTTGTAAGAAATATTCGTTGTTAGAATAAATAAACATTAACCGCAAGGACGCTAAGTCGCAAGAAATGTTTTCTGAAAATATTTTGCGTCCTTCCGTCTTAGCGGTTAAAAAATCTTCAACCCAAACTATGTTAGGCTATCGTTTCTCAGAATTTATACCCTCCGAACAGGAAGATGGCAAAAAAGCCAAGTTCGACCAATTGCTTGATATTTTCAATCAATTAATTACCATGACGGCGGGGAATGTCTCCGAAGCTTTGTCGTGGATTACGCAATTGGATAAGCAATATAACCTCACCGATGAATCTTACGGAATTGCCGATTTTATCCAAGATTTGAAGGATAAAGGTTATATCAAAGAAGAAAAAAACGAAGATGGACAAGGGCAACAAGTCCTTACGGCAAAAGGCGAGCAATCCATTCGGAAACAATCTTTGGATGAAATTTTCGGTAAATTAAAGAAAACCAATAATTCTGGCAATCATCGCACGCCCTACCAAGGCACGGGTGATGAAAATAATACCGACCGCCGAGAATTTCAATTTGGGGATTCGATGGAACAAATTGCCATGACTGAATCTATCCGAAATGCGCAGATTAATAATGGCGTTGAGAATTTTATGCTCACTGAAAATGACCTCGAAATCATGGACAAAGAGTATAAAGCCCAAACTTCTACGGTATTGATGATTGACATTTCGCACTCGATGATTCTTTACGGTGAGGACAGAATTACGCCCGCTAAAAAAGTAGCAATGGCGATGGCGGAACTCATTATGACCAAATATCCCAAAGATACGTTGGACGTAATTGTCTTCGGAAATGATGCTTGGCAGATTCAGGTACGTGATTTACCGTATTTGGAAGTTGGCCCTTATCACACTAATACCGTGGCAGGATTGGAATTGGCGATGGATTTATTGAGAAGAAGAAAGAATAAAAACAAGCAAATTTTTATGATTACCGACGGCAAACCAACCTGTTTGAAAGAAGGAATCAAATATTATAAAAATTCGTTTGGCTTAGACAAAAAGATTCTGAATAAAACGTTAACCTTGGCGGCTCAATGCCGTAGATTGAAAATTCCAGTAACCACTTTCATGATTGCGAGAGACCAATATTTGAAAGAATTTGTGCAAGAATTTACCAAAATCAACAACGGACGTGCCTATTATTCTTCGTTGAAAGGTTTGGGAGAATTTATTTTTGAGGATTATGAGAAAAATCGGAAGAAGGATGTTAGATAATAGCGACCACATAGAAAATGTAAATTACAGAGAAAACAAAAAGGCTATCTCAAAATATTTTGGGATAGCCTTTTTTATAACTTGTATAAAATAACAAAATCAATATTCCATAATCTCAATCGACTTAAAATCCATCGGATGACTGTTGGATTGCAACGAAATATAACCGTTTGTTACGGCATCATTTCCATTGACGATAAAGGTTTTACCGATGGCATGCGTTGGGTCAAATCGAGGATTTTCGTATTCTAAAATCTTCTCTCCGTTAATAAAATGAGCCATTTTCCCGTCTTTTACGTCAATTTCTAAAGTCACCCATTGGTCACCGTGAAAAGTACGTTTTACCGTTGCGGGCGTGCAATAAGCTTTATTTTTGTCCCCATTCACGGTCACATAAATGCCATTGGCACAAATTTCACCCAAAGGATTTTCATCTTTCCCATTGCCTCCGTGCAAGTTATATTCCAAACAAACAGGAAAGTTTTGCATTTTCTCAACGGTATTTGGGTCTTGGCAATAAAACTGAACACCACCGTCTCGGAAACCCCAACTTGGAGCCCCAGGGGCAGTTTCTCCCACAAATCTGTACGTTACTTTTATTCTAAAATTGGCATACTTTTTCTTAAAATACAAAGCCCCAAATTGATTATCAAAGCTTTTATATTGATCGTAACGAGTGCTTAAAATGCCATTTTCAACTCGAAATGTATTGTAGGCATTTTCACCCACTGGAAATCCTACTATTTTCGGTTTCCAACCATCTAAGTTTTTACCATTAAAAAGTTGTACCCATTTAGGCTTAGAAATTCTCCTTTGAGGGTTTTCTTTGGTAAAAGCAAAAAAATTTATACCAAGTAACAGGAAAAAAAAGGTTATTTTACGAATCATCTTGTTAAGTTTTACGATTTACACCAAAAATTAAGAGCATTTCTTACAATACTTATACTGACCTATCCTCATAAACAAAATGAGGTCTGAAATAATGATTCCAGACCTCATACTAAATATAGTTAATCTCTTAATGCAAATCTTTGCTAAAAGTATCTTTTATTAATTTGAGAAAAATCTTAGAGGTTATCTAAAGTTTCAGATTTAGACAACCTATAAGACTTAGTAAATAAACCTTTTATACAAACTCAACTGTCAATATTCTACTTATATCTGTAATATACTACCAGTTTTGGCCGTTTGGCTGCATTTCGTTCCTCGCTTGAAGTAAGAACAGTAATTTTATAGGGTGTCTCTGTCTGATTTTTAATCATAAAGCCATAATTCCCATTCGCCAATTGGTCAGCTACAATATTTTTTACATTAATTTTCGGATAGTCTTGCGTTGGATTAACTGCTGATGCCACAGTAATCATGTTGGTGGCACTTGTGGTTGGCTGATTCGTCCAAGTAGCTGTAATTGCCGCCCAATCCTGTGTTATTCTTTTAACTTCAAGTGTATTTGAACCAAAATGCCCCGTAAATGGAGGGTTATCTTGTACAAATTGTTGACTATAATACAAGTACAAGAAGGCTGAATCAACAACTGCATTAGTAGGAATAGCACTAAAATCAAATTTCATCAAGGTTCTTCTCACCTCTTGTGAACCAAATTGACTCCAAGTATATGGTATGCAATATCTATTTGTTGCGTATATTGTATTAACAAATGTACTTGATATATCTGTATCTTGGCTATTAGAAGAATCGGGCTGAAGAGTTAATGACACAGGAATATAGCAGTCATTCATAAATATGTCTGCCTTGAAGGTACTGTTATATGAAGACTCAAAACCGCTATTCAATTCTATTTTTCTTCCTGCTTCATAATCTACTTTAGAATTAGAGCTTATCATTTGCGTAGAAGTGATGTACAAACTTGATTTATTAAGTAAGGTATCCGTTATGACATTCCCGCTTAATTCCTGTATAGGTGTAATAACGTTCAATGTCGCTGCAGCCGACTTTGCTATTCTACATACCCCCCGACTCAAAACAGCCCTTATTTTACTTGTTTTCAGCAATCCACTATATAAGTAATTTGTACTTGTAGAGGCAGTTGTGTTAAAAGTCGTAAAATTATCCTCGGAGGTTTCCCAACCTAAAACACTACCACTATGCCCCGTCAAGGAGAGCGTACCACTATTAAAAATAGCACAAACCGTATCATTACGACTTACTATACCCGATAAATTAGGTTCAACCACTGCCTGATTAACAGTAAAGGTGGTAGGAACTCTACATAAGTCATTACCAGCTACGGCAACATAATAGTTTTTAACAATTGGAGAAATTGTATTTGGTATGCTCGAACCACTTACTCCAACTGGGTTAAAGGTTTCACCTGTATAGATAGGCGTGCCACCCGTAGTAGTGGTGTACCAATTAAATAATGCTCTAAATCCACCTGCACTTGATAATAATGTAAAACTCCCCGTTGTGAGTGTTGAGTATGAAGTTACAACAACATAATAAGTATTGCCTTGAGTAAGTGAATATGTAAGTGAAGAGAGTGTACCATCTCCAGAATCATCATCATAAGTAAGTAAATTTGTACTTGGTGAGTTAGGGTCAAATGAATTACCATACAAGAATAGATATGTATCAAAACTTCCCAAGGTAGTTGCAAAATTAACACTTCCAGTTATTGGTGATGTGAAACTATACACTTTATAATAGTAACTTCCACTCGAATTACTATAACGGGTATAGGTAGGTCCTCCTGATACTAAAGCGTCTGCAATAGTAGTTGATGAATTATTGATTGGCATTTTTAGTCCCTGACCAGCACTAACCGAGCTGTTCTGACAAACACTATAAGTAGCCACCGTAGGCTGTACTGCTGCTGGATTGACCGTTACGAGAAGAGTTTGTTGAGCAAATCCTGTCAAACCACATCCATTGGGTGTAAAGCTAAAATTATAAGTAACTACAATTGGAGCAGTAGTTGTATTTATCAAAGTCTCATTTATCACAGCACCACCAGATGACGCTGAATTACTAATACCCGTTACGGTACTTCTCGACCAAATAAAGTTTGTACCCGATGTATTACTTGTTGCTGTATATTGCAAGGGTGTTCCAGAACAAATTGTGATAGCAGTTGGCGAACTTAGTGTATTTCCATCAATAGCCGTAAAATCTTGTGTCACAGTACGGTCATCAGAAGAAACACCAGTAGTTGCATATTTACCAAGTCCTCTTCTTGCAAAAGCTCTCCCGATAGCACAACGATATCGCCCACCAAATAAGGCTTGGTCTGCCGCCAGAATAGCATCTCTTGCTTGTACAAAACTTGGACTACATGGTTGTAATCTCAATCCTTCATTTACCAATTTAAGGGCTGCAACATTTCCGACCATATTACTTGTATTGAAAATATTTGACACAATAGCATTGTCTTGCAGGATAATCTCCCAAGTCATATCCCAAAGCATCGTACACCAAATAGAACCAATCCCGTGAGGCTGTGAGAAAGTAGTACTATTCCCGACGCCAGCGTAAGTAACCGCCGAATTAACACCCGCCATATTATATGAGTAAAGATATGGTCTGATACCTCCTCCACTGGTAGTTTGTCCAAGTACATAAGTTCCAATCCCTCTTGGTATATTGGCACTTGTTACCGAAGGAGTCAATGCCCCCCAGTTTGTGGTAAGCATTAAGCCTAAATAATCGCTCCAACCTTCGCCTCCTTGTTCTGCATTATTAAGGCAACTGGAATTATTAGGACCTCCTGTTAGTCTTATAGACCAACCATGCCCATACTCATGGGCAATAACTGCATTATCAAAATCGCTATCTGCAAGATATGTAGAGGAGTAATTCCACAAGTACATTTGCATTCGAGGGGTATTACCATCTACAGGAGTCTGGAAGTTGGCATTATTTGTTCCACTACCATCTTGTGCATCGGCATATACAAAGTCATTACCAGACCCTCCTCTTCCCATGTTATTCATTTGAAAATTTCCAGAAGGTTCGTCAAAACCTATTTTCCATAATACATCATGAACTAAATTATTCCAAAAAAACAAGTTGGTAATCGCTGCATTCTGATTGGAGGTTGAAGTACCAAGACCTAATGTGTAGGGATAGTCAAAGTCATAATTGGTTGGGTTAGGACGAACCCCTCCAGTGTTGTTATTATCGGTATCTTCTTGTGCATAAACGTTATTTCCTCTTGTATCTGTAAAGGTATTTGTACCGTCTTCGTGCCAACCATTTGTATTACCAGGCCCTGTACCAGCAGGGACAAAATTGGTGTATGGACTTGTTACGATACTTCTACTACCAAAACTGGGACTTTCTAAGGGATAATTAAATACATTATAACTATTTGGACCAGCAACAGTTGGTCGGTTTTTACTAATCTCGTCACTTAATTGTTTTTCACATTGCTGAACACTACTCGCACCTTCATGCCGATGCCCGAAGTTACATTTAATTACATCATCTGTTATTTTTAAAACTTCTCCAGAATTAGCATTTACCTGCACACTCCAACTATTTTGCTTATCTTTTGTCTGAAAACATACATTCCAAACAAGTGCAATCGTAGGGTTTGACTTACCATCTTTAAGGGCATTATAAGGATACCAATAAAGTTTTATGTCAATAGGCTCATCCGACAAACTGCTTTCTGTGAACTTATACTTTACTATATCGCCCTTACTATTGGCGGTTGTATTAATTTGCTGTATAGCAGTTAGCTTCACACTTTTACCAACACTTTCAGAAGCTTTTACAAGAGCATCTTGTGGGCTTAATGAAGAAGCACTGCTGATTTGAGTCATATTTATCTGACTCGAAATATAAGGAACAAAATTATTTCCCACGTGTATTAAATGTCCATCTTTTAGCGTGACATTCAAAATACCATTATATACTTCTATTGACTGATAATTTTGATTGAAATATACATGATACCATCCCGTTGTAGGTGATAAATAAGCACTCGAAACCGACATTTCTTTCAAGTCTTCTTGAGAAAGATTGTTTTTGGTTAGATTATTTTGGAGATGAAATTTTGCAGCTTCTAAATTAGAATCTTGGGCAAAAGACAAGAAACTAATGAAAAACAACAAAAATAAAAGTGGCAAGGTATGTACTTTATACATAATGGAGATGTATTTGTATTGTGAAAATTATAGATATATAGTAAAACAATACTTTTTTTACTGTATATCTCATCCTATAAATCGTAAATTATTTTAAATTGAAAAGTAAAGTCATATTTAACGACAGACAATTTCTACTTTTTGGTCAAGCCTCCGCTTTTTATTTTTTTCAGTTCTGATTTCAGGCTTTTTACTTCCTTTTCTTGTTTAATAACGTACAAGGTCAATTCCTCAATCTTCCGTAATAAAGTTGCTTGCATTTCTACAAAATCAATTCCATTTTTAGCCACTTCGTCGGCCGATGGAACGTCTGGTAAATGTTTATTTTCAGCAATAAATTGCGATACTTTTTCTAAGGAAGGCAAACGATATTTTTTATTAAATACATAGTCCGCCCAAAAAGCCGAACCGCTTACGGCTACTCTCATTCTCTCTGTCAAAATTCCTTTTGAAACATACAAACTGTATGGATTATTGGCAGGAATTGTAATTCCTGACCCTATAACAACGCTTGTTGCAGCTGTAGAAGCTACATTATTATTCAAACTCCAAACGGTAGCTCCAACAGGAATCACAGGAATTGTAGGCATACTTCCCAATGTCACATTACCTTGTACATCTAATGTAAGGACTTTCGTTGGAACTGTTGAAGTAGTCGTGGAAGCATTTATCCCTGTAAATTGTAAGCCACTCCCATTCCCTTGAGAATCAACGATTAACTGATTTTTTACAGTAAGCGGAGTAAATGTTTGTCCAATTGATTCTATGGTGTAAAAACCAATCACTAATAGTGTAATTACGTATTGTTTGCAGTTAATCATGGTATTTTAACTTTTATTAGATGGAAAATATTGATTATAAGTTATTTATTATGTAAAACTACTATTTTATTATATGCCTTTTATTAATGGTTTAAAAATTGTTTTACCGTTTAATAAATCAGTATTTGATACACGAATCTGTTTTTGTTGATCAAAAATATGGTCTTACATAAAAGCATTTATTTCATCCAAGAAACTTTTTGTGTTTCAGTTTGTTCTTCTAACAGATACTTATCATTAAAATCAAGCTCAATAATGTCATACAAAAACCTAACATCAGAAGACCTTTTGAAAATCAATACGCTTAGTGCCTTGAAAGCGTCTGGATATAAACCTAAGTCTATCAAAGACGAATTGCGTGATAATCTTATCTTCAAAATCAAAAATAAAGAGAAAGTCTTTGAGGGCATTTGGGGCTTTGAAGATACTGTTATTCCTGATATTGAAAGAGCCATTTTGTCACAACACCACATCAATCTTTTAGGTTTGCGTGGACAAGCCAAAACTCGTATTGCTCGCTTGATGGTGAATCTTTTGGACGAATATGTTCCCGTTGTAAAAGGTTCTGAATTGAATGATGACCCAATGCAACCGCTTTCACGTTTTGCCAAAGATTTAATTGCTGAACACGGAGACTTAACGCCCGTTACTTGGATGCACCGTGACGACCGCTATACTGAAAAATTGGCAACGCCTGATGTTTCGGTAGCTGACCTTATCGGTGATGCTGACCCAATCAAAGCGGCAACCTTGAAGTTACCTTATTCAGACGAGCGAGTTGTTCACTTTGGACTCATTCCACGTTCGCACCGTTGTATTTTTGTGATAAATGAATTACCCGATTTACAGGCTCGTATTCAGGTTTCTTTATTCAATATTTTGCAAGAAGGTGATATTCAAATTCGTGGTTTCAAAATTCGTTTGCCTTTGGACTTACAGTTTGTTTTCACAGCCAATCCAGAAGATTATACCAATCGTGGTTCAATCGTTACGCCACTGAAAGACCGTATTGATTCTCAAATAGTTACCCATTACCCCAAAACTTTGGAGATTGGTAAAAAGATTACTTTACAGGAAGCTAAATTGAAAGACGGACAGATTGATATGGTTACGACCAACCATATCATGGACGATTTGATTGAGCAAATTGCGATTGAGGCTCGTGCTTCTGAATTCGTGGATGCTAAATCGGGTGTATCTGCTCGTATGACTATTTCAGCTTATGAAAACTTGGTTTCTGCGGCAGAAAGACGTGCTTTATTGAACGGTGAAGACAAAACTTACGTGCGTGTAGCCGACCTAATTGGAGTAATTCCAGCCGTTTGTGGAAAGGTTGAATTGGTTTATGAAGGCGAAGTAGAAGGCCCTGTTATTGTGGCTCAAAATCTGATTGGAAAAGCTATCAGAACGCAGTTTTTAAACTATTTCCCTGACCCAGAAAAAATCAAGAAAGCAGCAAAAGATAAAGCGGGCAAAAATCCATACAAACCAATTATCGACTGGTTTATGGATGGAAATATGATGGATATTTTCAACGACAGCACCGATGCTGATTATTCTGCGAGATTGAGAACCATTGATGGATTAGACGATTTAATTGAGAAAGTTTATCCACAAATACAAGGCCGTGAAAAGCTATTTATGATGGAATTTGTTTTACATGGCTTGTCTGAATTCTCAATTATCTCAAAGAAAACCTTAGAAAAAGGCTTACAATTCAAGGATTTAACTGATTCCTTATTCGATTTGGATAACTTCAAATTTGATGAAGATGAGGAGGATTTTAGATAACAAATTGTATAAATGTCTGTCATTGCGAATGCAGTGAAGCAATCCGTTTGATTGATGTGAGGGTGTTTGAATATTATTTCTCAGTCTAACAGATTGCTTCACTGCGTTCGCAATGACAGGTACTCATCACTTTTCAATCCCACAGGTTGGTTTGACAATATTCTGCTACGCTCGCACTGACAACACTCAAAGTATTTGCAATCTTTACGCCTTCGGGTGTGCCTGCTCATAAATCTTCTTAATTTTTTCCATCGAATTATGCGTATAAACTTGCGTTGCGGAAAGCGAAGAGTGTCCCAAAAGGTCTTTTATGGCCGTTAATTCAGCTCCATTATTGAGCAAATGAGTAGCGTAAGAATGTCGCAAAATGTGGGGCGATTTCTTTACGAGCGTTGTTACCAATGATAAATATTTCTTCGTAATTCGCTGAATCATAACGGGATAAGCCTGATTCCCTTTGTCAGAAACTATCAGATATTCGTGCATTAAACCTTCGGTATTTTTAAAATTCTGGTAATCTTGAATCAATTTCACCAGAGGTTGACTAATCGGAATTATTCGTTGTTTGTTGCGTTTACCCAAAACCGTAACCGTCCGATTATAAAAATCAATATCCGTTTCCTTCAAATCAATCATTTCAGACAAACGCATTCCCGTTCCGTACAACAACTCCAAAATCAATTTGTCTCTCACACCCGCAAAATCATCGGGAAATTCTACATCATCTAACAATGAATCCAATTCTTTCTCACGGACAAACTCTGGGATATTTTTCTGCGTTTTCAATACCGAAATTTTCAGCATTGGGTCTTTTTCAATGACTTTTTTCTGTAGAAGAAATTTATAAAAAGTACGTAAAGTAGCAATTTTGCGGTTGATAGAACGATTTTCTACTTTCATTTCTGCCATCGACACAATCCAAGAACGAATCATCTGAAAATCCGCCAATTCTGGATGATGGAAGTCGTAAGATTTCACCAAATATTCATCAAATTGCTTCATATCAATACCGTAGGCAGTCACGGTATGTTCGCTACTACGTTTTTCGTATTTGATGTATTTGAGGAAAAAAGAGATTATTTCATTCATAAGTTAGTTCTGATAAAAAATAGACCACGGATTAACCCGCAATGGAATTGGGATTTAAAAGATTTACACGGATAAAATTAAAAATAAATCCGTGTAAATCAGCCTAATCCGTATAATCTGTGGTCTAATTTATCCAGTTACTCTACCCAATAAAAAAGCGTTAAAACAAACTTTACAG
>JAAFIU010000119.1 GCA_013298805.1 Cytophagales bacterium
CTCGACTCCCTATGTCGAGCATAATTCCAATATGAGAAATAGTGGTATGCGTAACCTGACGGTGTACGATTCTAATTCCATTAGGCAGGGTATGATGATTGATTGATTCCATTAAACATTTAGCACGATTCCACAAATCGTAGAAGACATATTACAAAAATAACTAATTTTATACTTGAAAGATTCATTAGATTACTTTACACTCAAAAATCAATGATAAATTTATGAAATATCAACGTTGTATAATTCTCGTTATGCTCTTTATTACGTCTTGTTCTTCTACGCAAGACTGTCCAGAGAATATAAATCTCTTACCTATGTATGGGAGTCAGAAAAAATGTCAAGAGCAGATTGATATTGACCAAGATTTTTTCAGAGAATGTGATAAAGTTTTCAAAAATCGTCAGGAAGCCTCAAGGGTTTATACAAAAAAAGCATGGGACTTTTTTTATAAAAATGATTACGATACTGCCATGAAACGCTTTAATCAGGCGTGGCTGTTAGATTCTTTAAATGAAGAAACTTATTGGGGATTTGCGAATATTTTAGGAATGAAAGAGAAACCAAAGGAATCACTCATTTATTTTAATAAATCAATAAAAATTAACCCAAATAATTCAGATGTTTGGCTTGGATTAGGTGTTAGCAATGGTCAAATATTTTTTAAAACACAGAAGCAAGAGTATTTAGATAAAGCGATTGAATATTTCAAGAAATCTATTCAACTTAATCCTAAGAATGCCTTGGCTTATGGACAATTGACCGCTTCATATTCGTATTTTATGGAAAAAGATAGTGCTTTAAAATACTTAGCATTAACTGATAAAATAGACCCAAATGCTATAAATCCAGAAGTTAGAGAAATTTTAAGAAAGAAATAGACTTAAATTCAAAATTGATAAAATTGTAAATTGGCAAAATGTCTCTATTCTTCCAAATATCAAACATATTCACGGTACGTCAGACAGAATTTTACCGTATAAATTTGTTTCAGCAGATGTAACCGTTCTTAATGGAGGTCACTTTATGACAACCAATCGTGCAGAAGAGTTGACGCTGAAAATTAGAGAATTATTGTAACTTTGTTAAAAATAAGAATACTATGACAGCTTTCGTTTCAGCACAAGACCAAATAGCTTCTTTTATGGCAGATGTGATGCCACAGCAAATACTATCGTTCAAATTCTCGAATGACCTTCAACGCCGTATCCAATTGTTAACGGATATGAAAAAAAATGGAACAATTTCATTGTCAGAGTCAGAAGAGTTGGAAAAATATTTAAACTACGACTTGTTAATTGGTTTAGCAAAGGCTCGTGCGTATCAACTTGTTTCTAAATGATTCGTATTTCAGAGAAATTAAGACTACAAGTAGCTCAAAGCGCCGATTTTAAGTGTGAATATTGTCTGACACCCGAATTTTTCTTAGCTACCACTTTTCATATTGACCATATACGAAGCGTCAAACACGGAGGGAAAACCACACTTCGTAACCTCGCTTATGCTTGTCCACACTGCAATCAAAATAAAGGTTCAGATATTGCTTCGTACTCAAATGACGATGAAATAGTACGTCTTTTTAACCCAAGAATAGATTTCTGGATTGAACATTTTGAAGTATTGTCAAATGGAACGATTTCCTATTTGTCTTCAATTGGAGAAGCCACCATTAATACTTTAAGATTTAATCAATTGGAACGAATTATTTTTAGAAAATCATTGATTGAAATTGGCGTTATTCCTTGAATATATTCCTTGAAAATTTACACGACGGACAAGGCTGTCCGTAGAACACAGAATGAAAATAGGTTTTGATGCCAAGCGGGCATTCCATAATAATACAGGCTTAGGAAATTATAGTCGATTTATCATTGAGGCATTGCTAAAATATGTTCCTCAGCATGAATATTTAGCTTATACTCCCAAATTAGGAGTTAGAAATTTAGGGTCAGGGATTAAATCCGTTGTACCTAAAAATAAAATATTTTGGCGTAGTTGGCTGATAAAGAATGATTTAGTACGAGATAATATACAAATTTATCATGGATTAAGTAATGAGTTGCCTTTTGGAAAAATGCCTTCTGGTATAAAAACGGTCGTGACAATCCATGATTTGATTTTTGAAAGATACCCTCGATTATACCCATTTTTTGATACGCTAATCTATAAAATCAAATTTCGACAAGCCTGTAAAAAAGCGGATGTTATCGTGGCGGTTAGCGAGCAAACCAAAGAAGATATTGTTGAATTTTACGGTACTAATCCCGATAAAATAAAGGTTATTTATCAAGATTGCGATGAGGCTTTTCAATTAAAACAAAGTTCCGAAACGATTAAAAATGTTACTGGGAAATACGGTATTCGGAAGAAATATATTCTTTCTGTTGGGTCGATTATCGAACGGAAAAACCAATTTTGTTTGGTTGAAGCTTTTCAAAAATTGAATGTTAGCAATTATCAATTGGTCTTGGTAGGAGGGAAGTCAAAATATCAAGCCCAAATAGAAAAATATATTCAAAAGCATGATATTCAGAATGTTAGGATTTTGAACAAAGTGCCTTTTCAAGATTTGCCAGCTCTTTATCAAGGTTCTTCGTTGTTTGTTTATCCTTCTTTTTTTGAAGGATTTGGCATTCCTATTGTGGAAGCATTACATTCGGGCGTACCGGTCATTGGGGCAACGGGTTCGTGTCTGGAAGAAGCAGGTGGCGACGGTGCATTATACGCTGACCCTGCCGATTCTACGGATTTAGCTCATAAAATTCTCCAAGTTTTAGCCAATAAAGACTTACAAAGACAACTTATTGAAGCAGGACAAAAACATGTTCAGCAGTTTTCAGCCAAAAATATTGCCAAGCAGTTAAACGAATTATATCAATCGTTGTAGGAAATGTGCGGATAAATTTAAGCCTATTTGAAAGTGATTAAAGCTTTGAGAGCGAAATGTGCGTCAAATAGTGAAAGTTCTATTTTAAAATATGAGTCAATCTGTTCAATCTGTCAAATTTGTGGTCTATTGTTTTGTCAAATCTTATAATTTTGTAGCATGAATTTAGAAGAAATAACCTCACAAGTTTCAGCATTGGCTCGTCAGACGGGCGAATTTGTTAGAAAAGCCGCCGCAGAATTTAATCGTGATAGTATCGAATACAAAGGATTGAACGATATGGTTTCGTATGTAGATAAGGAAACAGAAATTCGTTTAGTGGAGGGTTTGAAGAAAATCTTACCCGAAGCGGGTTTTATTGCCGAAGAAGGAACTGGAGAAAAGACTGATAATCAAGAATTTGCATGGATAATTGACCCTGTTGACGGCACAACCAATTATATGCACGGCGTACCCGTTTTTGCAATTTCGATTGCTTTACAACAGAATGATAAAATAGTTTCTGGAGTTGTTTATGAAATTAATCGAGATGAATGTTTTGCGGCTTGGTCGGGAGGAGGAGCATATTTGAATGAAAGTCCGATAAAGGTTTCATCTGCCAAACATTTGAAGGATAGTTTAATTGCGACTGGTTTTCCGTATTATGACTTTGAATTAATGGATAATTATATCTGTATTTTGAAAGAATTGATGCAAAAATCTCATGGTTTACGTCGTTTAGGAGCAGCAGCCGTTGATTTAGCTTATACCGCTTGTGGACGTTTTGAAGGCTTTTTTGAATATAATCTTAAACCTTGGGACGTAGCCGCAGGTTCATTAATTGTGCAAGAAGCAGGTGGATTTGTCTCTGATTTTAAAGGAGGAGATGATTTTGTTTTCGGTCGTGAACTAATTGCAGGTTGTGGAATGTTTTCAGAATTAGAGGAGGTCATCACCCGAAATTGGAATCTGTAACCCGAAGCTTCTGCTTCGGAATAAAATGGAAAATATCATTATTGGTTTAATATTTATTTCTGCAATTGCTTACTTAGGAAATATTGTCCGCAAAAACTTTAGCTTCAACGATAAAGCAGGTTGTGCTAAAGGTTGCGGTTCGTGCGGGGCTATTGATTTTGAGAAAATTGCTGCGGAAATAGAATCCAAACGATAAAATTTTAAACAAAAAAGCCTTTCAGAAGTCAATCTGAAAGGCTTTTTTATGGAATAGGTAATACTATTCTTTTTTCTTTTCTACTTGAGTAACTTTTACACCGTTGCTTGGAGTTGTCAAAATTAAATCAGTCATAAGACGCTCCGTTTCTTTCAAATATGTATCTTTTTCGTGCTTTTCTTTTAACGCCTTCACTTTTGCTTGAGCTATACTTGTTGAGTCAGTTGCAGGTTTTGTTTTTTCAGTTAATTTTTTAACACCTGTCGCATCTTCAGCTTCATTTGGTTTTAACTCTCCACCTGCTAAATCGTCGGCAGGGTCAATAATATTTTTCTTTTTCTGGTCTTCAATTTCTTTGCGACGTTTATCTTCTTGCAATGAAATAGATTTTTTCTCTTTCGCTTTTTTATAATTTTCTATTTCCGACAAAAGCTTTTTTAAATCTGTTTCTGTTTTCAAACGTTCTTGATATTTTCCACGTAAGAAACTTACTTCTTTATCCGTAATATTATTGGTCGGGTTATACCTTGTCGTCGCAATCATATCCCAAGGCAAAGCACTTGGTTGTGAACTTTCGCCAAACTCAGAAGCACTGAACGACGATGGTAATTCAATATCAGGAGTTACGCCTTTGTGTTGGGTGCTGCTTCCTGTGATACGATAAAATTTCTCCATCGTAATTTTCAATTGTCCTACACCTTCAGGTTCTCCCTTCAAGAAACGCTCTAAGTCAATTAAACTTTGAACTGTTCCTTTTCCGTAAGTTTGCTCACCGATTACCAAACCACGTTTATAATCTTGAATTGCTCCTGCAAAAATTTCAGAAGCTGAAGCTGAGAAACGATTTACCAATACCGAAACTGGCCCATCATAAGTAATAGAAGGGTCACGGTCATACTCTGCCGAAATTTCACCATCTGCTTGTTTACGTTGTACCACAGGCCCTTGCGTAATGAAAAGTCCCGTTAAACTAACAGCTTCGGTTAATGAACCACCACCATTATTTCTTAAGTCAATGATTACACCGTCAACTTTATCTGCTTTTAGTTCGTTCAAATAACGTTTTACGTCGGCAGTTGTACTTTTAAAACCTTGTTCTCCAGTTCTTGCACCTTCAAAATCACGGTAGAAAAGTGGAATTGTAATCAAACCATATTTATATTCTTTTCCGTCACGATTGAAGTTTAAAACCTCTTTCTTAGCAGTTCCTTCTTCCAATTTGATTTTTTCACGAACTAAACGGACTTCTTTGGGTACAGAACCTGTCGGAGCATCAGCCGAAAGAATTTTTAAACGAACTACTGTACTTTTAGGACCTTTGATTAACTTAACGGCATCATCGGTAAACCAACCTACAATGTCTTGATATGGCTTGTCGTCACCTTGAGCAACTGCCACAATTCTGTCTTTAGGATTTAATTGTTTACTTCTAAACGCAGGGCCACCTACGATTAAATCTACAATTTGTACATAATCTCCTTCATTTCTCAAAGTTGCACCAATTCCTTCAAAAGATTGCGACATCTCTTGGTTGAAAGTTGAAGCAGTTTTAGGAATAAAGTAAGTTGTATGTGGGTCAACACTTTCGGTAAAAGAATTCATGAATTGTTGGAAAACGTCTTCACTTTTTGTTTTATCGAAATATTTTTCTGAACGTTTGTAACGTTCTTTTAAGTCTTTTAATGAAGTTGTATCAGCTTTTCCACTGATTTTCCAATCCAATAAAGTGCTTTTTACTGCTTTTCTCCAAAGGTCGTCCAAATCACCCGAAGACTTTGCCCATAATGCTTTTTCACGGTCTGGAGTATAAGTTTCATCAGCTTTGAAATCCATTGGTTTATTCAGTAAAGCCGTAACGAATGAGAATCTTTCTTTTGCTCTTTTTCTATACACATTATAGATTTGATAAGCTGCCGTTAAATCACCTTCTTTCAGTTGGTCATCTAATTCATAGCGAAATTTATCAAAACCTTCAACGTCTTGAGCCGTAAAATTCATTTTATTGAAATCTAATTCTTTAATATAATTATCAAGAATTTTTGATGACAATGAGTCATTTAGAGGTACCCGACGGTAGTGATATTGTCCCAGAATTTCTGTTACAAGGTTTTCTACCTTTTTTTGTGTTGCGGTTGGTTGTAAATCATCCGTGGCAAATTGATAAGCCGCAAGTTTTTGATTTTCAGTGTTATGTGAAAAGGATTTCAGACCAAAGAACGCCAAAAGCGATAATGGTAAGAGCAAAAGCAAGTATTTCGTCATATTGTTTCTCATCTTTTAAGTCTGTAAATAGGTATGATGTACTAAGTCTTAAGTTTATATTTTTCTTAATACTTAGTACATCATACTTAATACTTCTCTACTATTTCTCAATTCCTAATAATTCTACTTCAAATACAAGTGCTGAATATGGTTTGATAGTTGGGCCACTGCCACGTGGGCCATACGCAAGAGCTTGTGGGATAAATAATTTCCATTTTGAACCAACTGGCATTAATTGAAGTGCTTCAACCCATCCTGGAATTACACCCGTTACTGGAAACGTAATTGGTTCACCTCTTTGTACCGAACTGTCAAATACTGTTCCATCAATCAAAGTTCCATGATAGTGTGTTTTTACTTTATCAGTTGATGCTGGCTTTGGGCCATCACCTGCTTTAATGATTTGGTATTGTAATCCACTTGGTAACGTAACAACGCCTTCTTTCGTTTTGTTTTCAGCCAAAAACTTTTCTCCTGCCAAACGGTTTGGTTCATTAGCTTTAGCTTGTTCACGTTGCATATACTTCTGTATCAACTGATTAGCTTGCATATCGCTAATGGGTGTTTTTTCGCCTTTCATTACTTCATTGAAGCCTTTTTGCAATAAATCAGCATTGATTTCAATGTTTTGAGATTTAAAATTTTGTGCCACCAAAACCCCAAGACTATAACTTGCGGAGTCTTTTAATGAAGCTAATGAGGTTGAAGAGCCAGAAACTGTTGGAACTGGAATTGTTACAGATTTAGTTACAATTTTATTAGTGGGAGTTTTTTTTGTTTGAGCATTTGCAAAAAACGGTGTCAGGGCAACGCCTGTACAAAGTAAAAAGTTTTTTAATTTCATTTGTAATGTTGAATAATGATGAGGAATTAAATGTGTTTGTCTTCAATTAAGTATTCGACAAACACATTTAAAGATAAGAACGAATATTGAGCTTACAAAATTATTATCCATCAATGGTTTTATTAATAAACAAAAAGCGGTCTAACAAATGAATGTTAGACCGCTTTAAATATCTATCCTAAATAATTATCATTTCGGATTTTTTACTGGAGCAGATGATGCGTCAGGCTTATTGTAAGCTAACTCATTATCTGGTACGTCAAAATAATCTAAAAAGCCTTTACTTATCTGTAAGGGCTTTTTTAGATTATTTTATATCAATATTGATACTGTTATCAATAATTTTTATTGATAACAGGTGCACTATCGGCTGATGGTGGATTTTTAACCGTTTCGTCAGCTGGGACATCCCAATAATCCATAAAATTATAATCAATAGTTGCATTGTTGTATATATTTCCTTTGAAAAGAATAGTTGAGCCATAACGACCTCCACCATTTGCTACACTGTAAGTCCAACCCCAGCGTCTTAAATCAAAGAAAGAAAGACCACGAAGTGCAAGAGCAGCAAGTCTTTCCATTGAAAGTTCTTTTAGAGCTTCTGCCGCAGTAAGAGTAGTTGATAACGCTGCAATACCAGCACCTTGATATTTTCTTACGTTATCAATCATTCCAACACCAGCTGATATATTACCTGTTCTTATGTTTGCCTCTGCAAGCATTAACATATTTTCTTCAAATGTTGGTCCAATATATAGTTCTAATCCTCCAATTGAACGAGTACCCAAAATTGGGATGCCTGTTAAACCTTTGGCAACACCATCTACTAATGTGTAGCGAGTTGAATTTGTATTGGCATCACCGAAGAATGTACCATTTGCAGTACTAAAGTTTGCTAAACGGTTATCGCCAACTTTGAACTGTTGAACTAAACGCTCGCTCAATTTATATGTTGTTGTTTGGTTACTTGCCGTTAATATACCTGCTACAGAGCCACCATTTGGAGTGAAAAATGAGTTTGATGAGGATGTCCGACCCGTAAATACTTTATCACCGCTTTTCACACCATTATTACACAAAGTAATGATACTTTGCCAGTCAGCAGCCGTCATCGGGCTAATGCTTGCCTTTGATATACTTGCATTTGGGTTATTATTCACAAATGGAGCTAACTTATTCAACAAAATGTTACGAGCTAACATCGTGTTGATTGTTCGATTCCACTCAGTAGTAGACATAGGCTGTCCTAAGCCCACTTGGCATTGTTGAGGAATCAACTGTGCAATCATAGCACTATAATCGCTTTGGTTTGTAATACTATTTAGCGTTGTTTGTGCTAATGTTAGGTTTCTATTCGATTCAGCAATTATTTCGGGTTGACTAACAAACTTATTCACAATTACCCCCGATTTATCTACTATTAAGCCAGCGTAATACATAGTACCAATATGAGCATAAGCGTAGCCTTTCCACCAATATGCCCATGCTTGAACTGTACTTGCTTTGTCTTTGCTTAAACCAATAGAAGCAATAGTTTCTAAAGTTGTGTTACAAACATTAATCATAGCATACATACTTTGCCACTCATAATATAAAGCATTGTTTGCATTTGCAGTTGCAGCAGTCGTATTGAACGAACGAATAATACTTACTTGAGCAGCAGCATTGGTAAATGTTGTATTTGCTGCATCTGCAGGATTAGCAACAAACTTATCTGGTACACCCATTGTAGTAGTTTGGTTGTTAGACCCTTGACCACCACCAACGACATCCCCCATCAACTCGTGATAACCCCATGGCAACGAGAAAAAACTATCTCCTAACCAACCATTACCATAATTGAAACCATTCCAGTAAACCCCACCTTTTGCATAAGCAGCAATACCAGGTTCATTTGTTACGTTTCCACCAAATGTTGGTGAATTCGGATTCTGTACATCAAGTTGATCTTTGCATGAGTTTAAACTTATCAAAGCTATAAAACTCACGGCAAGCAACTTAGTAGTTATATTATTTAGTTTCATATTTTTTATTTTTAAAATCCTAAGTTTAATGTAACCTGATACGCTTTTAAGTTTGGAATAGTACTGTGGTCAACTCCTCTATCGAAAGATGAGTTAGAAGCACCAGAACTAATTTCAGGATCCATACCAGAGTAATTTGTGAAAGTAAGTAAGTTTCTACCACTTAGTACCAATTGACATTTGCTTAACCATTTGGTATTAACAAATTTAGCAAGGTCAATGCCTAAACTGATGTTACGTAATCTTACAAATGAAGCATCTTCATAGAAGTAATCTTTGGTTACATTATTACCTACTCCTTTTGCTGTAGTACCCAAAGCGTAATAAGCCGAGGCATAGTAAGCAGTATATGCACCAGTTTGACCATTAATAGTTACTGGTTTTGCAAAATCACTACTAATACCATCACGGTACATCCACTCATTTGTTTGGTTGTACAGGTGAGAACCTGACACCCAGTCAAATTGAAAACCAAAAGAAATTGCGTTATTTTTAAAACCAAAATTATTAACAAATGATGAAACCAATGTTGGATTTGGGTCTCCCAATGATGTTGCTTCATCTGAAAAGAAAATAGCTTTAGTGTTTTTGTTTACAACACGACCATTCACGATTTCATAATTTGCCTGATTTGCTGATTCAATATATGCCGAGCCATCACTGCGTGTTTGTCCAACGCTTGTTAAGGCTTTATAGCCATAAATTTCACCAATTTTTCTACCAGCTGCCAATAACAACCCCGTTGAACCTGCATTCGAAGTTAATGGAATATCTCCACCAGCAACGGCATCAATGATTGAAGATTGATGTCCGAAATTACCTGTAAAATTCCATTCAAAATTCTTAGAATAATATACTGGAATGTTAAGGGCTAACTGCCATCCATTTGAAGATAAAGCAATCGCATTGGTCAGTAATGATTTTGCACCAGCCGAAGGCGATACGTTTTGTTCATAAATGGCATTGTCTGTATTTCTCTTCCAGAATGTAAGCGATAGGTTTACGTACTTAAGCCAGTTACTTTGCTTGGTTAAATTAATTCCAATGTCAGTTCCTATCTCACTTTCAGCTGAAACTTCAACATTTAGGTTCGGATTGCGAGAAGAAGTTTGGTTTGTATAAGTAACCTCTTGACCCGTTTGTTGCAAATTTAGCACTGGATAACGGTCGAATGCACCAGGTTGGATACCTGCTTTTCCATAAGCTGCTCTCACTTTAAACTGTGAGAAAATATTGTCTAAACTTAAAGCTTGGATATTCTGCAAATTCAAATATCCATTGAAATGCGGGAATGTAAATGGTGTACTTCCTGCACCGAAAGCCGAAGAAAAATCGGTTCTGAAACCACCCGTAATACCAAATAAATTACCATAATCAAACTTTTGGTCAACAACGTAGCCATAAGTTACAAATGGCTGAAGGAAGTCTCTTGAAACGCTTTGACTTTGAGTAGCTTTTAGGTTTATTGGAGGTGTGAACGGAACTGTCTGCCCCCAAGTATCTAACTCTTTGTAATCATTTTTTCTGTAGTCAAATGCCACTAATGTAGATGACTGAAGTGGAACATTTAGCCCAAAATCTTTGTCTAAATCAAACTTGATATTTGCTCCTGCATAAAAGTTCTGCTTCGTCAAATTATATTGAAAGTTATTGATTTCTCCCGTATTATCAGTACCATTATAATTACTTGCCCATGTACTTTGAGCATTTGAATTCGTATTGAGTGATTGGTTATAGTACGTCCAAATATCATTTTCGTTTTTAAACGAAATGCCGTAACGAGAAACTAAAGAAACAAATTTGTTTATAGCATAGTTTGCTTCAAAGTTCTGAATAATGTCATAGCGTTTACTATCACCTTTGGTATATTGTAAACGGTAGTAAGGATTAAAGGCATTTACACTTAGGAAACTTGCTCGCTGATATGCTGCGTAGTCACCATTCGCAGATTTGGTAGTTAAGTCAAAGAAAGGCGATGTGTTCAAGAAACCATAAACACCACCCACATTTGCGTTTTGCAAACCAAGCCCATACTCTTCACCGCCTGGAGCGCCCAAGCCAGGATGCAAATTGTTCGTTGTGTAGGCTAAGTTTGTAATTGACCTAATAGTGAAGCCTTTAAATAACTCCATTCCAATGTTTGCAGTTAGGTTTGTTCTGTCAATTGCTCCATTGTCTTGTAGCATCGCCGAAGCAGTATTGTTATTCGAAATAGCAACGTTGAAGTCCATTTTATCAGATCCTCCACTTATACTAACGGAATAGTTCTTTGAAGGGGCTGCTCTGAATACCTGAGCAAAATGGTCGTAAAACTTTAAGTTACCAGAGTAAGCCTGATTTGAAACATTTCTCGGATCTAAAATTCCATAGCGTGTATAGCTTTGTGTTGCACCTGGTGCATTTATACCTCCCGCAACGTCAGTCCCATATTTATAAGCAATAGAGTTTGAACCTAAAATTACACCAGTGGTAGGGTCTATTTGTATTGGATCACCTGCTTTATAACCTAAACCCGCATTTGAACCTGCTGCAATGATATTTCCACTGGCATCTGTCAAATATGGGTGAAGATTTGCTTTACCAAATCCACCAGCATTAATGTAGCTATTTTCAGAATAACTTGTTGAAGCATTTATAGCCAAATGCCCTTTGACACCTTTTTTAGTAAAAATTTGGATAACACCATTTGCTCCTTGTGCACCATACAAAGAGGCAGAAGCGGCACCTTGTACAACCTCTATTCTTTCAACTTGTGTCATATCCAATTGATTTAGGTTTTCAAATGGTATCTCAACACCATTTAAAAGTATCATTGGACGAGTACCACCTTGAACAGAGTTGATACCACGAAGTACGATGTTTACCTTATCTCCTGGATTACCAGAAATAGATGAAATCTGTGCACCTGGTATTTTACCAATCAATGCTTGGTCTAACGAGCCAGAAGGGTTTGAAGGAATGTTCTCGGCAGTAATTGACTCCACAGAAATACCTAATTTTCTTTTACTTGTGGCACTACCAGTACCTGTAACTACTATTTCTGAGAGTTGTTTAGTATCTGCTGCCAGAGCTACATTAATAACTGACTGATTAGTAAGGGTTACTTCCTTTGATAGTAGTCCTACAAAAGTGAACTTTAGAACTCCTTTTTCAGGAACTGTAATTGAATAATTACCAGAAGCATCAGTATTTGTTCCTTTATTAGAACCTTTCAATTGAACTGATACACCTGGAAGACCTGAGCCATCCTCGGCTGCGGTCACTTTCCCAGTTACCTTTCTGTCTTGTGCGAATACATTCACACAAAAAGTGAGGGCAATAAGAAAAGTCATGAGTAGTTGTTTCTTCATGTACTATTTTTATTATGGTTGAAAATTTGTTAAATGAAATAAATATTAATTAATTGTAAAAATATGATTTTTGGACTAAACAAACAAAGTTTTTAGTGTAAACTTATTGTATAATATCCTTTTAAATTGCCTTTCAACATACACAAATGAAGATTTCGTAAATGATTTTTGATGAAATATTATTGTTGTTGCTATTTTGCTATCAAACTTTTATTATAAATTACCAAAGAAAATACTACCAGAACCGAATTGTATCCCTTTTTTTAGAATAATATTTTTGGACTGCAAATTTAAAACTATCTTTCTTTATTTTTAAGATGAACTCAATAAGTCATTATATTTACTTTTGATAAAATTGTATTATTCTCATAGTTAGTACACTAATATTCTGCTTTAATAATAAATAAAGTGGATTTATAATTCAATATGTTCGCCAAAATAGGCAGTTAACAAAATAAAAGCACTTTTACTATTGTTATAAGGTTTCCCGACCTAAACAACTTGTAAAAGTGCAAATAATTACCGAACTATTAAACGTACTGTCTG
>JAAFIU010000044.1 GCA_013298805.1 Cytophagales bacterium
AAATAAGTAAAAGCGAAATGAGCAAACTTTTCATATTATGGTATATTTTTCAGAATTATTCAGTGATTACGATTTTATAATATAATTTTTGTACCCCTACTTCCAGTACCAGCGAGTAAATCCCTTCTTTACTATCGCTTTATACCCACTTTTTCAGTTATTTGACCTCTTTTAAGAACGTTCCCTTCTGTAATATTAGCACTTTTTTCTTTTCATTTGAAAAAAAAACGGGTTCGTAGCGTTTCATTTCGTGCTTTTGAGTGCTTATTATTGGATTGTTTCAACGGCAGATGTACAGTAATTCACGCATTCCCACACGCTGCCACCGCACAAGCCAAAGCTAAGTAACATAATTCAAATTATACAACTCCTCACTGCACTACACGGCTTTGCCAGTTTCGTTTCGTTGCGGGATTGTATAATTGGGATTTATGTTAAATAGCCACGCACCCCACGCACAGCTCGCACACGGGGGAAAAATCCCCCAGCCATTCCCCCCTTTAGGGCTATTTTTGTCATATTTTTTGCTTATCCCAACGCACAACAGGGAAAAAGAAGGGGATTCACCCCGTTCTTTTTCCCTGTCTGCCACCGCTCGCAAAAAGCCACGCCAAAAATAGCAAGGCATTGATTTATAGATATTTGGGGGCTTCTCCCCCAAGCCCCCGAACCTTTAATTAACCGTGCGATGCTCACGCAGACCCACGCACAAGCTACGCATCCCCCGATTAATTAAAGGCGACGGCTTTTCTATGCTAATGGATGGTATTTTTGAATGGCGTTTTTGAGTTCTTCAAGCCCTGTTTGTTTGTAGGCTTCGGTACTGCCTGACTGTTTATGTCCTGCAAAAACTTGTACTACTCTGAGGTCATGCCCATTCCTGAGTAAGTTTTTAATGGCACTTTGTCGGATTTTGAAGGGGGTTATTTTATCGTCCTTTGTACGATATTGGTTGATGTGTCGGCTAATGCTGTGAGGGTCTAAGGGTCGCCCTTCGTTATTGATGATAAGATTTTCATAAGGTTTTTCAAGGGTATAATCTTCATCTTTATTTCTACTTAAAAGAATAGGTCTTTCATTTTGTAAGTAGTTGTATATCAACATGATTTGATTACTTTGGAGGGCGAGAACACGGTCTTTCTTGGGGTGTTTATCTCTAATATGGACACTCCCTTGTTCTAAATTTAGGTCGTTAATTTTAATATTAACTAATTCAAGACCTGTTAAGGCTTGGTGAACCAACAAGCCCAAGATTACCTTGTCACGGAACTGGATATAGTGTTTAACGGGTTTGTGTTGCTCAATTAAGTCCAAAAGTTCTTGATGACTGTAAAGGGTTTCCACAGGGATTGCTTTACTGATTTGGTCAGTTAAAAATAGTGTCTTACAAGGGTGGTCGTCTCGTTGCTCCGTGACCAATAACCATTGATAATAGATTTTTATGGCGAATAGGTAATTCATCAGAGTTTTAGGGTGCAATGGAACACCCTTTTTTGAGGTCGTTCTGAGGAAGGCGATAAAGTCTAAAACGTCCTGATACGTGGCATCTACTGCATTATCACCGCAGTAAGCGATGTAACGCCTGATGTTATAAAGATAGCTTTTTTGGCACGTAGGGCTGAATTTTAGCCCGATATATTCCTCTAAACTCATTGACTTAAACGGGCTGCGTAAGCAGGTTTATTTGTTCCTGACTAACTCTGGTATATATTTCGGTGGTTTCTAAGTGGCTATGCCCCAAAAACTCTTTGACTTGCTCCATTTTTACCCCATTCTCAATGAGATGGGTAGCGATGGAATGCCGTAAACAATGGATAGAAAGTTCTTCTACTCTGGCTTTTAAGGCTTCATTTTGCGTTCTGAGGATTAATCTTTTAAAGTATTTATTAAAGGTATAGTGCATCATTCTACCCCCTTTGATGTGTAAAAAAAGGGCTTCGGTTGGGGGGGCTGTCTGGGTCTTTTTACGTTTTTGTAGATAGATTCTTAGGGTTTCTATTAGGCTTAATGTCATGGGTATTAAGCGTTTTTTATTGCCTTTGCCGTGTCTGACTACTAAAATACCTTCTGATAGTTGTACATCATTTATATCTAAGTCCCGAAGTTCCATCACCCTCAGACCACAACCATAGCACAAGCCGAACCATGTTTTGTCAAACTCGCTGGCTACGTGTAAAATCTCTTTGATTTCGGCTTGGCTCAGAATGGTTCTTTGTCCTGAGTCTCTGGGAAAAACGATTTCTACTTTACTGGTTGGGTTGTGGTTAATTTTGCCTGTAAGTTGCAGATAGCCAAACATTTTACTAATCACCCAAAGTTGGTCGTTGATAAACTTTTCGCCTAATAATCCCCCTTTTACTTTATTGGTTCTTTGGCGTAGATAGCTTGCATAAGCCATGATGTGAGCGTAAGTAATGGCTTCAATACTTTGTATGCCTTGTTGTTCTATCCACGCAAAAAACTCGCTCAGATGTCTTAAACGATGATTGGCAGATTTTCGCCCGATAGTTTTTAGATAATGTTCAAAGCTGTCCTTGGCTTCGATAAACGCTATGACTGTAACGGCTGTTATGATGCTTGATTTTCTACCCATTATATATCTACCTTTGGAATTCAAGAACGCCAAGCCTATTTTTAGACTTATCCGTCTTATTATCAGTAACTTAATGATTATTCTGGCGTTCGGTTTGGCGTTCGGGTGCTACCGAACACCAACCATATTTTAACTAATTAATGCTCTTTTACTTCATAACGCTTAATTAATGACCGCTAATTGAGTTTCTAAATGGTCTTTGATTTTGGCTCTGAGTGCCGTGTAGCTATCCCAATGACTTATTTTATAGTGTAGTCCTCGATTAATATATCCGCCTGACTGTTTGATGTATTCGAGTTCTTCTAAGCGTGTTAAGTAGCTGTGCTGTTGGGTTTTACTGACCTGTAAAGCCTGCCGAACTTCACGTCTTGTAAACTCATATTCTCTACCTTTTGGTTGGATATAATCCTTTAATTTCTCGTAAAATAACCGCAGACTACCATCTAATTCATCGACTTTTAAGACGATACTTTCAAACATGATGTGGCAAGCCGTTTGTAAATCCTCTTTGGTGGCAATTAACCTGCCTTTGTCGTCTTTTTGCCTTTGGTATTGATTCAAGAGGGTTATTTGTCGGACAAAGACTTGATACAACTCATTTAAACGCCTGATTTTATGGGCTTCGGGAGGTAGGTTTAAACGCCCTGCAAAGGGGTTTATCACTTCGTAAGGACGTAAGAGCCGTAAACAGTTCTGTACAAAGAGTTTGTGTTGTTCTTGTCGCTGGCGGTCAATTAACCCTGCCGATAATTGATTTTGATAGCTGATGATTCTTTGGGTTTGTTCTGCCGTTTCATCCACTGCCACTAAAAAACATCGGCTCATATTATCCTCGTAAATTTCTCCTTTGGTGGTGGCTGATAAGGTCGCCACTGGTCCACGCACCGTTTTTACAACGCCTTTGATATTGCCTGTTTCGTCTTTGATACTGGTGGAACTGGTGAGCATTCCCCGACTTTGTAACTCTCGAAACGCTAAAAAGGCTTCGTCTTTCATGCCGTCTAAATCTTCCATGCACAAGAGTTTATTTTTGAGGTCGTTTTCTCCGTAATTATAAAAACTGTTTTCGGTTACTCTGGTAAGTGTAATAGTGTCTTCTTGAGGCATTAAGCCAGCTACTTTAAGTAGTAAATGGGTTTTTCCACTTCCCGAACTGCCTTGTACGAGGGCGTGCAGGGGTTGTGTCATGGCGTAGGAGGTGGCGATTACAAACAGTAATAAACGATTGGCTTCTTCACCCACAATGCCACTTTCGCCTAATAATTGATTGAACCTTTCTAAAAGATTTTCTTGCTGTAAGAAGTTTACACAGGCTCTGGTATTGCTCTCTGATACCTTGGTTTTTTGGGGTTCGGGGCTTTCGCTGAGTTTTTCTTGACTATCCCTATAATCCTCTAATAAACTCGTTAATTTGCCTAAATCGCTTTCTATTTCACTACTATTGAGGTGTAACTTTTCGGCGGTGGCTTGTGCTGTAGCAACGACTTGTTTATGCTCATAGAGGTCTAATTTAGCCCTGTAATCGGCTTTGCTGTGGTCGTTGATGATTTGAAGGCTTACTTTTAAGCTGTCAAGATTACCTTTGATTCCGCCTTTGATGGAGTAGGTTATGGTTTGGGTGCGGTAAATTAAGTTGAAAGGGTTACGGGTATCGAAAAGCCCCGAAGTGTCCGTTTTAGATGCTTCTTTTTCAGTCGGTCGGCGTTCCGATGAAGAGAAAAAAGGGCGGTGTTCCACTTCGACCTGTGGAACGGGGTTTTCCGCCTTGATTGCTGGAATGGACGCTTTTTTTTCAACTGAAAAAAAAAGGCTTCTTGTCTCTAAAAGATGTCCTAAAACACTTTCTTCGTGGCTCACTAACAGGCTGTTAATGTCTTCTCCTTCGGGACATTCCGCCACGCTTATGACTGCCTGTGGTATCATTTCTTTGAGCATCGGAGCGTACTTCTTGACGGCTTCCCGTCCTGCTTGGTCGCCATCGAAAAACAGAATTATCTCTTCTAAGGTCTTGATATTTTGAAGGGCGGTTTGGTGTTCCTGAGTCAGTCCATTTGTCCCGTATAACGCCAAGATGCCGTAATCCTGAGAGATTTGGCTGTTTTGTAATAAACTCGCTGCATCAATGATGCTTTCGGTCAGGATGATTTTTTGTAAATAAGTTCTGGGATAATTGGGATAAAGCCCTTGACGGTCTTTGGTGTAAAAATGCCTTGGAGCAGTGCCTTTGAGGTTTTCGGAGATGCACCGAAAATAAAGGCTCACCACTTGCTCGTTTTCGTCTTTGAGAGCGAAGCAAAGGCTATTCTTCCCAAAAACGTTGTACATGATTTCACCCGTTCGGCTGGGGCTTTGGCTTTGGGTCAGTAAACCGTATTCCACACAGGCGTTAATTAAGGTTTCGTCTTTTCTACTGCCGTGGTGATATTGACCTCCATTGAAGCCAACTTCTACTTTATTGGGGTCTAAGCCCCTGCTTTTACAGTAGGATTTTGCCACGGGACTACTCCGTAAACCATTACGGAAGTAGTTGTTTAATTTGGTCAATAACTCAACTTTGCTCATTAAAACCATCGTTGAAACGGTAGCCTTTATGGTTTGTGGAATAGGTGTTATTAATGGTAAACTACCTCCTGTAATCATCTGAGTAGCCATTTTTAAGGCTTCATGTTTGGAAACGTCTTCTTTGTGCAGGATAAATTCTATCACGTCTAAACTCCTTCCGTGAGTTTTGCAATTGGCAGAAAAACAGTAGGCTGTGTTGCTCTGAGGGTAGATTTGCATGGAGGGCGTTTTGTCGTCATGGAAGGGACAACGCAAACGGTTTTGTTTGTTGGTTTTTAAACCGTAATGCCCTAAAATGGCTTCGATGCTTAATTTGGCTTTTATCTCCGTAATTTCCATTGAAAAATATTTTATGCGATTTATTCAATCACAAATATAAATATAAATTTCTTTTATCGAATATTTGTATTTAATTATTTCGCAAGTATTTTCGTTAATGGAAATATATCATCCTTTGATGTATATTTGTAAAAAAACAACTAAGCAATGCAAACAGGAACAATTATCAAGAGAATCAGAGAGGATAAAGGCTTGATGCAGAAAGAAGTATCAGCTTATTTAGCCATTGGCAATAGTAATTATAATAAGTTGGAAAATGGGCATCGGGATTTGTCGGTGGCTGAATTACAGCAACTCGCTACATTGTTTAACATGACAACGGATGAGATTTTGAACTATGGAAACGTAGTGCCACAAGAAGTGAAAATGGAAGGAAAACCTGATTTTGAAAAGTTGCATCTTATCAATCAACTCAAAGAAGATGATAGAACAACGGTCTTTAAAATCATTGATACTATGCTTACCAAACAAAAATTTCAAGCATTTTTTCAGCAAAATTTACCTGTAAACGCATAAGCAATGGAAGCAATTAATATTAGGGCTTATCCAAGCGATATATCGCAGATAGAAGCTATAAAAGCCATTTTAAAGGCTTTGAAAATACAATTTGAAATGACCAAAGAGAAGCCATCGGACAATGTTGCCTACAATCCTGAATTTGTAGCTAAGATTCAAAAAAGCCGACAAGACTACAAAGAAGGTAATTTTATCACCGTTGAAAAAGAGAACTTTAAAGCGTTTTTAGGTATCGAATGAGTTATCGTATTGATTTTACCAAACAAGCCGAAAACGATATTGACTTCCATCGAAAGTCAGGTAACAAGGCGGTTCTCAAAAAGATAAATACACTTTTGGAAGAACTTTCTGAACATCCATTTACGGGAACTGGCAAGCCCGAAGCACTAAAATATGATTTAGCGGGTTTGTGGTCTCGAAGAATCAACCACGAGCATAGGCTCGTTTATGAAGTTGATGGCGATACAATTGTCGTTATCATTGCCGCAAAAGGACATTATGAGTAACAAAAAAAGCCCCTAATTAGGGACTTTTTTTGTTACATAGCATATAATCATATAGTTTTTGAATAGTCAATTCCTTTTCTATTGTTCTTTGTTTTTCTCGTTTAAATATTGCTTTCCAAGTCAATGTATTAAGTTCAGACTCATTTAAAAAATATTGATTAAAATCAAAATTCTCGAAACTTACATTGAATTCCTTGGCTATATTTTCTAATATATCAAAAGCTCCAATCCCATCGTCAATTTCCCTAAGAATGAATTGAGGTGAAAAATTAAAATTATAAGGGTATTCTTTTTCAAGATAAAGAATAAGATTTTCAAGTGTTAATTCCATATTATTCTTGTGTTTTATTATAAACTGCTTCTCCTGCTTCAGCACCAGCAAAATACCCTGCACCACCACCTATTATTCCGCCTATTACTGCCCCAGGTACAGCTCCTGCTCCTCCAAACCAAGCACCTATTCCTGCACCAATATAAGCACCACCTTCTGCTCCTGCATATGCCCCTGCCCATCCACCACCTTCTCTTGTAATAGCCTGTACTTTATTTTCAGAATTAGCTACATTATATATTGACATTCCTGCACTTACTCCAATAAAACCTTTACCTAAGAGTGGCACACTTCTACCCATAACAGCACCCAAATTATTTGACCTGAGTGGCATACTATAACCTGCTACACCAACTCTTTTAGGTAGATTTTTAAATAACCATCGAGGCGTTTTTGCTTGTCCTAAACTGGTCTGTCTAAAATATTGTGATGCTATTGAAGTACCAGAAGTGGCTCCTTCAAATTTTCCTCTTGTAGAAATATTGTTATCACCAAGAAAGTTTAAGCCATCCCCTATACCATAGATAAATCCATTCGATGTCGATTCTTGCTGATTATTATTTCTTTGAGCCGTTACTGTAACTTCATTCATACTTGCAGTTGCGGTATTACCATTGTCAAATTTAATGACATCATTTTTATAAACAGGTGTGTTATTATTATTGGCTCTAACCGTATCTAAACCAAATGGGTCAGTGAACAAAATAGGGTTATTATTGGCGTATGCAAAGCCCGAAATACCATTATTCTTCTCTGTCAATGGGTCAACCCTTTACTATCGCTTTATACCCACTTTTTCAGTTATTTGACCTCTTTTAAGAACGTTCCCTTCTGTAATATTAGCACTTTTTTCTTTTCATTTGAAAAAAAAACGGGTTCGTAGCGTTTCATTTCGTGCTTTTGAGTGCTTATTATTGGATTGTTTCAACGGCAGATGTACAGTAATTCACGCATTCCCACACGCTGCCACCGCACAAGCCAAAGCTAAGTAACATAATTCAAATTATACAACTCCTCACTGCACTACACGGCTTTGCCAGTTTCGTTTCGTTGCGGGATTGTATAATTGGGATTTATGTTAAATAGCCACGCACCCCACGCACAGCTCGCACACGGGGGAAAAATCCCCCAGCCATTCCCCCCTTTAGGGCTATTTTTGTCATATTTTTTGCTTATCCCAACGCACAACAGGGAAAAAGAAGGGGATTCACCCCGTTCTTTTTCCCTGTCTGCCACCGCTCGCAAAAAGCCACGCCAAAAATAGCAAGGCATTGATTTATAGATATTTGGGGGCTTCTCCCCCAAGCCCCCGAACCTTTAATTAACCGTGCGATGCTCACGCAGACCCACGCACAAGCTACGCATCCCCCGATTAATTAAAGGCGACGGCTTTTCTATGCTAATGGATGGTATTTTTGAATGGCGTTTTTGAGTTCTTCAAGCCCTGTTTGTTTGTAGGCTTCGGTACTGCCTGACTGTTTATGTCCTGCAAAAACTTGTACTACTCTGAGGTCATGCCCATTCCTGAGTAAGTTTTTAATGGCACTTTGTCGGATTTTGAAGGGGGTTATTTTATCGTCCTTTGTACGATATTGGTTGATGTGTCGGCTAATGCTGTGAGGGTCTAAGGGTCGCCCTTCGTTATTGATGATAAGATTTTCATAAGGTTTTTCAAGGGTATAATCTTCATCTTTATTTCTACTTAAAAGAATAGGTCTTTCATTTTGTAAGTAGTTGTATATCAACATGATTTGATTACTTTGGAGGGCGAGAACACGGTCTTTCTTGGGGTGTTTATCTCTAATATGGACACTCCCTTGTTCTAAATTTAGGTCGTTAATTTTAATATTAACTAATTCAAGACCTGTTAAGGCTTGGTGAACCAACAAGCCCAAGATTACCTTGTCACGGAACTGGATATAGTGTTTAACGGGTTTGTGTTGCTCAATTAAGTCCAAAAGTTCTTGATGACTGTAAAGGGTTTCCACAGGGATTGCTTTACTGATTTGGTCAGTTAAAAATAGTGTCTTACAAGGGTGGTCGTCTCGTTGCTCCGTGACCAATAACCATTGATAATAGATTTTTATGGCGAATAGGTAATTCATCAGAGTTTTAGGGTGCAATGGAACACCCTTTTTTGAGGTCGTTCTGAGGAAGGCGATAAAGTCTAAAACGTCCTGATACGTGGCATCTACTGCATTATCACCGCAGTAAGCGATGTAACGCCTGATGTTATAAAGATAGCTTTTTTGGCACGTAGGGCTGAATTTTAGCCCGATATATTCCTCTAAACTCATTGACTTAAACGGGCTGCGTAAGCAGGTTTATTTGTTCCTGACTAACTCTGGTATATATTTCGGTGGTTTCTAAGTGGCTATGCCCCAAAAACTCTTTGACTTGCTCCATTTTTACCCCATTCTCAATGAGATGGGTAGCGATGGAATGCCGTAAACAATGGATAGAAAGTTCTTCTACTCTGGCTTTTAAGGCTTCATTTTGCGTTCTGAGGATTAATCTTTTAAAGTATTTATTAAAGGTATAGTGCATCATTCTACCCCCTTTGATGTGTAAAAAAAGGGCTTCGGTTGGGGGGGCTGTCTGGGTCTTTTTACGTTTTTGTAGATAGATTCTTAGGGTTTCTATTAGGCTTAATGTCATGGGTATTAAGCGTTTTTTATTGCCTTTGCCGTGTCTGACTACTAAAATACCTTCTGATAGTTGTACATCATTTATATCTAAGTCCCGAAGTTCCATCACCCTCAGACCACAACCATAGCACAAGCCGAACCATGTTTTGTCAAACTCGCTGGCTACGTGTAAAATCTCTTTGATTTCGGCTTGGCTCAGAATGGTTCTTTGTCCTGAGTCTCTGGGAAAAACGATTTCTACTTTACTGGTTGGGTTGTGGTTAATTTTGCCTGTAAGTTGCAGATAGCCAAACATTTTACTAATCACCCAAAGTTGGTCGTTGATAAACTTTTCGCCTAATAATCCCCCTTTTACTTTATTGGTTCTTTGGCGTAGATAGCTTGCATAAGCCATGATGTGAGCGTAAGTAATGGCTTCAATACTTTGTATGCCTTGTTGTTCTATCCACGCAAAAAACTCGCTCAGATGTCTTAAACGATGATTGGCAGATTTTCGCCCGATAGTTTTTAGATAATGTTCAAAGCTGTCCTTGGCTTCGATAAACGCTATGACTGTAACGGCTGTTATGATGCTTGATTTTCTACCCATTATATATCTACCTTTGGAATTCAAGAACGCCAAGCCTATTTTTAGACTTATCCGTCTTATTATCAGTAACTTAATGATTATTCTGGCGTTCGGTTTGGCGTTCGGGTGCTACCGAACACCAACCATATTTTAACTAATTAATGCTCTTTTACTTCATAACGCTTAATTAATGACCGCTAATTGAGTTTCTAAATGGTCTTTGATTTTGGCTCTGAGTGCCGTGTAGCTATCCCAATGACTTATTTTATAGTGTAGTCCTCGATTAATATATCCGCCTGACTGTTTGATGTATTCGAGTTCTTCTAAGCGTGTTAAGTAGCTGTGCTGTTGGGTTTTACTGACCTGTAAAGCCTGCCGAACTTCACGTCTTGTAAACTCATATTCTCTACCTTTTGGTTGGATATAATCCTTTAATTTCTCGTAAAATAACCGCAGACTACCATCTAATTCATCGACTTTTAAGACGATACTTTCAAACATGATGTGGCAAGCCGTTTGTAAATCCTCTTTGGTGGCAATTAACCTGCCTTTGTCGTCTTTTTGCCTTTGGTATTGATTCAAGAGGGTTATTTGTCGGACAAAGACTTGATACAACTCATTTAAACGCCTGATTTTATGGGCTTCGGGAGGTAGGTTTAAACGCCCTGCAAAGGGGTTTATCACTTCGTAAGGACGTAAGAGCCGTAAACAGTTCTGTACAAAGAGTTTGTGTTGTTCTTGTCGCTGGCGGTCAATTAACCCTGCCGATAATTGATTTTGATAGCTGATGATTCTTTGGGTTTGTTCTGCCGTTTCATCCACTGCCACTAAAAAACATCGGCTCATATTATCCTCGTAAATTTCTCCTTTGGTGGTGGCTGATAAGGTCGCCACTGGTCCACGCACCGTTTTTACAACGCCTTTGATATTGCCTGTTTCGTCTTTGATACTGGTGGAACTGGTGAGCATTCCCCGACTTTGTAACTCTCGAAACGCTAAAAAGGCTTCGTCTTTCATGCCGTCTAAATCTTCCATGCACAAGAGTTTATTTTTGAGGTCGTTTTCTCCGTAATTATAAAAACTGTTTTCGGTTACTCTGGTAAGTGTAATAGTGTCTTCTTGAGGCATTAAGCCAGCTACTTTAAGTAGTAAATGGGTTTTTCCACTTCCCGAACTGCCTTGTACGAGGGCGTGCAGGGGTTGTGTCATGGCGTAGGAGGTGGCGATTACAAACAGTAATAAACGATTGGCTTCTTCACCCACAATGCCACTTTCGCCTAATAATTGATTGAACCTTTCTAAAAGATTTTCTTGCTGTAAGAAGTTTACACAGGCTCTGGTATTGCTCTCTGATACCTTGGTTTTTTGGGGTTCGGGGCTTTCGCTGAGTTTTTCTTGACTATCCCTATAATCCTCTAATAAACTCGTTAATTTGCCTAAATCGCTTTCTATTTCACTACTATTGAGGTGTAACTTTTCGGCGGTGGCTTGTGCTGTAGCAACGACTTGTTTATGCTCATAGAGGTCTAATTTAGCCCTGTAATCGGCTTTGCTGTGGTCGTTGATGATTTGAAGGCTTACTTTTAAGCTGTCAAGATTACCTTTGATTCCGCCTTTGATGGAGTAGGTTATGGTTTGGGTGCGGTAAATTAAGTTGAAAGGGTTACGGGTATCGAAAAGCCCCGAAGTGTCCGTTTTAGATGCTTCTTTTTCAGTCGGTCGGCGTTCCGATGAAGAGAAAAAAGGGCGGTGTTCCACTTCGACCTGTGGAACGGGGTTTTCCGCCTTGATTGCTGGAATGGACGCTTTTTTTTCAACTGAAAAAAAAAGGCTTCTTGTCTCTAAAAGATGTCCTAAAACACTTTCTTCGTGGCTCACTAACAGGCTGTTAATGTCTTCTCCTTCGGGACATTCCGCCACGCTTATGACTGCCTGTGGTATCATTTCTTTGAGCATCGGAGCGTACTTCTTGACGGCTTCCCGTCCTGCTTGGTCGCCATCGAAAAACAGAATTATCTCTTCTAAGGTCTTGATATTTTGAAGGGCGGTTTGGTGTTCCTGAGTCAGTCCATTTGTCCCGTATAACGCCAAGATGCCGTAATCCTGAGAGATTTGGCTGTTTTGTAATAAACTCGCTGCATCAATGATGCTTTCGGTCAGGATGATTTTTTGTAAATAAGTTCTGGGATAATTGGGATAAAGCCCTTGACGGTCTTTGGTGTAAAAATGCCTTGGAGCAGTGCCTTTGAGGTTTTCGGAGATGCACCGAAAATAAAGGCTCACCACTTGCTCGTTTTCGTCTTTGAGAGCGAAGCAAAGGCTATTCTTCCCAAAAACGTTGTACATGATTTCACCCGTTCGGCTGGGGCTTTGGCTTTGGGTCAGTAAACCGTATTCCACACAGGCGTTAATTAAGGTTTCGTCTTTTCTACTGCCGTGGTGATATTGACCTCCATTGAAGCCAACTTCTACTTTATTGGGGTCTAAGCCCCTGCTTTTACAGTAGGATTTTGCCACGGGACTACTCCGTAAACCATTACGGAAGTAGTTGTTTAATTTGGTCAATAACTCAACTTTGCTCATTAAAACCATCGTTGAAACGGTAGCCTTTATGGTTTGTGGAATAGGTGTTATTAATGGTAAACTACCTCCTGTAATCATCTGAGTAGCCATTTTTAAGGCTTCATGTTTGGAAACGTCTTCTTTGTGCAGGATAAATTCTATCACGTCTAAACTCCTTCCGTGAGTTTTGCAATTGGCAGAAAAACAGTAGGCTGTGTTGCTCTGAGGGTAGATTTGCATGGAGGGCGTTTTGTCGTCATGGAAGGGACAACGCAAACGGTTTTGTTTGTTGGTTTTTAAACCGTAATGCCCTAAAATGGCTTCGATGCTTAATTTGGCTTTTATCTCCGTAATTTCCATTGAAAAATATTTTATGCGATTTATTCAATCACAAATATAAATATAAATTTCTTTTATCGAATATTTGTATTTAATTATTTCGCAAGTATTTTCGTTAATGGAAATATATCATCCTTTGATGTATATTTGTAAAAAAACAACTAAGCAATGCAAACAGGAACAATTATCAAGAGAATCAGAGAGGATAAAGGCTTGATGCAGAAAGAAGTATCAGCTTATTTAGCCATTGGCAATAGTAATTATAATAAGTTGGAAAATGGGCATCGGGATTTGTCGGTGGCTGAATTACAGCAACTCGCTACATTGTTTAACATGACAACGGATGAGATTTTGAACTATGGAAACGTAGTGCCACAAGAAGTGAAAATGGAAGGAAAACCTGATTTTGAAAAGTTGCATCTTATCAATCAACTCAAAGAAGATGATAGAACAACGGTCTTTAAAATCATTGATACTATGCTTACCAAACAAAAATTTCAAGCATTTTTTCAGCAAAATTTACCTGTAAACGCATAAGCAATGGAAGCAATTAATATTAGGGCTTATCCAAGCGATATATCGCAGATAGAAGCTATAAAAGCCATTTTAAAGGCTTTGAAAATACAATTTGAAATGACCAAAGAGAAGCCATCGGACAATGTTGCCTACAATCCTGAATTTGTAGCTAAGATTCAAAAAAGCCGACAAGACTACAAAGAAGGTAATTTTATCACCGTTGAAAAAGAGAACTTTAAAGCGTTTTTAGGTATCGAATGAGTTATCGTATTGATTTTACCAAACAAGCCGAAAACGATATTGACTTCCATCGAAAGTCAGGTAACAAGGCGGTTCTCAAAAAGATAAATACACTTTTGGAAGAACTTTCTGAACATCCATTTACGGGAACTGGCAAGCCCGAAGCACTAAAATATGATTTAGCGGGTTTGTGGTCTCGAAGAATCAACCACGAGCATAGGCTCGTTTATGAAGTTGATGGCGATACAATTGTCGTTATCATTGCCGCAAAAGGACATTATGAGTAACAAAAAAAGCCCCTAATTAGGGACTTTTTTTGTTACATAGCATATAATCATATAGTTTTTGAATAGTCAATTCCTTTTCTATTGTTCTTTGTTTTTCTCGTTTAAATATTGCTTTCCAAGTCAATGTATTAAGTTCAGACTCATTTAAAAAATATTGATTAAAATCAAAATTCTCGAAACTTACATTGAATTCCTTGGCTATATTTTCTAATATATCAAAAGCTCCAATCCCATCGTCAATTTCCCTAAGAATGAATTGAGGTGAAAAATTAAAATTATAAGGGTATTCTTTTTCAAGATAAAGAATAAGATTTTCAAGTGTTAATTCCATATTATTCTTGTGTTTTATTATAAACTGCTTCTCCTGCTTCAGCACCAGCAAAATACCCTGCACCACCACCTATTATTCCGCCTATTACTGCCCCAGGTACAGCTCCTGCTCCTCCAAACCAAGCACCTATTCCTGCACCAATATAAGCACCACCTTCTGCTCCTGCATATGCCCCTGCCCATCCACCACCTTCTCTTGTAATAGCCTGTACTTTATTTTCAGAATTAGCTACATTATATATTGACATTCCTGCACTTACTCCAATAAAACCTTTACCTAAGAGTGGCACACTTCTACCCATAACAGCACCCAAATTATTTGACCTGAGTGGCATACTATAACCTGCTACACCAACTCTTTTAGGTAGATTTTTAAATAACCATCGAGGCGTTTTTGCTTGTCCTAAACTGGTCTGTCTAAAATATTGTGATGCTATTGAAGTACCAGAAGTGGCTCCTTCAAATTTTCCTCTTGTAGAAATATTGTTATCACCAAGAAAGTTTAAGCCATCCCCTATACCATAGATAAATCCATTCGATGTCGATTCTTGCTGATTATTATTTCTTTGAGCCGTTACTGTAACTTCATTCATACTTGCAGTTGCGGTATTACCATTGTCAAATTTAATGACATCATTTTTATAAACAGGTGTGTTATTATTATTGGCTCTAACCGTATCTAAACCAAATGGGTCAGTGAACAAAATAGGGTTATTATTGGCGTATGCAAAGCCCGAAATACCATTATTCTTCTCTGTCAATGGGTCAACCGTCTTAAATCCAAATCAAAAGGATAAGTATGTATTGCATTCAAAGCGTTGGTTTTAGGAAGTAATATTTCTGAGTAAACCAATTCTCCTGTATTTACCTTAAAAAGTTGCATTTTTAATTGGGTAGGCACTTTTAAGTCAATTTTAAGGTTGAAAAGCCCTTGATTAGGATTTGGGAAAATCACCACTGTGGTAATAGGCTGCGATTTATACTTATATTCAGGGTCTGTCTTATCCACTTCATCCAAGTTGAAAATTTTGATTGTTCTGAATACCAAATTCTGGCAATCCCCCGCTTTGGCAAGTAATCCAATCTTCTTTTCACCAGAAGACGTTGGAATAAAAGTACATTTACCTCCAATCTGTTGAACAATGGATGCTTCCTGTGGTAAAAACCAAGTAATGCTGTTAGGAATTGGTTTAGTTATATCAAGAGCAACAATCGTATCGCCAACAAATGCCTGAGTCGGTAAGATAAAATCAACCTTCAACGCATTTTTATTGTTCACCAGCGTATATTTCCCCGTCACTTCACAGCCTGTAAGGTTTTTCACCGAAACAAAATACTCTGCTGGTTCAGAGATACTACGGGTTACGCTGTCGCCATCTGCTTTTCCATTCTTGTACCATTGTATTTTTCTATTGGGATTATTTGTATTTAAGCTCACAATTTGTCCAATACAGACTTCTTTTGGGGCATCAAAAACAATAGGATTTAAAGATTGAGGTTCGGCTAATTTTATAGGGACACTCAATTGACAACCATTTCCATCAGTAATAAAGTATTTGTATGTTCCCGCTGGTAAGTTGTAAAATGAGAAATCATCCGTAAAATCGTTTGTTGCGATGGGGGTTTTTACGGTATAAGGCAAAGTACCCCCAGTGACATTAAGTGTTATTTTACCGTTTTTATCTCCGACACATTTAACCTCTTCTATGGTTGGTGTAAAACTTAAAGCTTTGGGCCAAATAAGTTCTACAGGAGGAATTGTTTGTTTACAATTTTTTCTGTCGATGACCAATAAAGCGTATTTATCTTGCGTTAGATTGCTAAAAAGTCCTTCATTATTCTTAATTGAGTTATCCAATACATAGTTATACCCTGAATTTCCTCCCTTGGCTAATACTTCTATTTTCCCATTTGCATCCCCCAGACATAAAGGGTTTGTCGCCTTCACTAAGGTCAATTCTAAGAGTGCTGGTTCGGTAACTTTTAATTCCGTTTTCTTTTGACATTGTTTAGCATCTTTTACGTAAAAAGTATAGTCTCCTGCGGCTAAACTGCTGAAGGTACTATCGGTTAAAAAATCGGTGCCGTTTTTAGAATAAACGTATTTGGCTGTTCCTCCAAATGCTTTGATTAAAGCAACTCCTTTGACATCCTTAAAGCAAGGAATAGTATCTTGATAAATCGCTTTGATGACAAGTTCATCAGGTTGATTGATGTTGATGGGAAGCGTTTTAATACAACCCTTGGCATCCTTAACCGATAAGGTATAGACTTGTTTTTTCAAGTCTTTGAACGCTCTTATCGTATCAAAAGCTATTTCATTGAGCGTATATAGATAGGGGGATGTACCTCCCGAGGCATTGGTATTTACCTTTCCATCACTGCCACCAAAGCAAGACACATCTGTTTGTGATACAACACTTGGTACTAACAAAGGAGGTTCAGAAATACCAATTGTGTTGGCTTTCTGAATACAATTATTAGAATCTTTCACGCTGATAACAAAACTCTTCGCTTGCAGTCCTTTAAAGGCAGGATTGTCACTAAAATTTTCGGAATCAATGGCATATAAATAAGGCTTTACCCCTCCTTCACTGCTTGCGATGAGTTCCCCATCATTGCCTTCAAAACAGGAAACATTTTTACTAACGCTTACGCTAACTTTAATGATATTCGGCTGAGATAAATCTTGATTCACCTGTTTTATACAACCATGTGCATCTTTTATGTAAAGGGTATAGCTGCCCGCCACAAAGCCAGTAAGGCGTGGGGAGTCGCCAAAGTTATTGAGTTCAGAAGAATATTGGTAAGGTTCAACCCCTCCCCTTGCCGTTAAATTGATAATCCCATCATTTCCTCCGAAACATTTAATATTGCTGATAGATGAAACTTTTGGGACTAATAAAGTCGGCTGGGTAACTGTGATAGCAGTCGTTTGTTTCACACAACCTTTGGCATCTTTCACAAAATAGGTGTACGCATCCGCTTTTAGACTACCAAAGGTATTGTTACTGGTATAGCTAAGGCTGTCCTTGGAGAATTGATACGGACTCGTTCCTCCCGAAGCACTCACAATCACATTTCCATCAGTTCCAGCAAAACAAGACACATTTTGCCCTACACTTGAAGACGGAACCAATAAAGTTGGCTGAACAAGCGTAATATTTTTTGGTAATATACAGCCATTGGCATCTTTAATTTTTATCACATAATCGCCAGCTAATAGTTGGGTAAAAGAAGCAGAAGCTCCATAATTTATACCATCAATCGAATAAGTATATGGGCTAACACCGCCCGAAGCCGCTGCATTTATATAGGCAGAACGGTCCCCAAAACAATTGTTATCGCTCTTGGTTAGACTTCCAGTTACCACAGTTGGTTGCGTAAGCGTTACTTTTAAGCTATCTATACATCCAATATTGCTTTTGGCATAGACTTTATAATTAGCAGCTACCAATCCTGTAAACGTCCCATTAGAGCCAAAACTTGTTTTTTGATTGAGGGCATACATAAATGGCCCTAAATTATTATTCCCAATCATTGAAACAACCCCTGTACTTGCTCCATTACACAGAATATCCGTTTTGCTGTTAAGTGTTAAATCTGCTCGATTTTGTTCCTTTAACTCAAGGCTAATTACCGTTTGACATGATTGAGGAGAGTCTTTGATGGTAATGGCATATACCTTAGGGCTTAGATTATTAAAAGTGGTATTATTCGAGAAATTCGTACCATCAATGGATAAACTATAATTGCCATTGCCCCCCGTGATATTGGTAATACTCAAATTTCCGTTGGGAACGGCACATGAAATTGGGCTAATCGTATAAGTAGCATTGAGTGAGTTCGGTAAACTTAAATCGACCGCTTGATTATAAGCACATAAACCATCCGCCACCGTGATGATGTATTTCCCATTACCCAATCCAGCAAAAGTATTGTTATTAGAAAAGGCACTTTGGGTACTTAAACGATATTGATACGGATTATTTCCCCCTCCGACGGAATTAATGGTAATTGAACCATCAGCATTATTGCAGTTAGTTGGTAATGTTTTGCTAACATTAAACGTGATATGACTATTTTTGGGAACAATGGTTACAGGAAATGGCTTTATACAACCCGTTGCATCTTGGACATTAATGAGATAATTTCCCGCAAATAAATCGGGGAAAACTCCCGTTGTATTCGATTGACCCGCTATGGGATTAAACTTTAAATCCTGACCCGTTAGGTTATACGTAAAACTACCAACACCCCCCGAAGCTCCCACTTTAAATGAGCCTTTTTGGTAATAATCACAATCGACATCTACTTTTTCTAATAAACTTACGATGATGTCACTTGGCTGTGAAATGACATTATTATTGAGGTTAAAAAGACAGTTATGGGCATCTTTGGCATATACCGTATAAGTACCCGCTGCCAAACCAGTAAATACATTTGAACTTTGGAAAGTGGTATTATCAACCGAGTATTGATAAGTAGTAGTACCACCCGTTCCCAATACCTCAATTCGTCCCGTATTATTTCCGTAACAGGTTAAGTTTTGGTTTGATACCGAGTTTACCTGAAAGACCGTCGGCTCTAAAACTTGAGAATTGATTGTTTTGATACAAGCGTTTTGGTCTTTAACCGAAATCGTATAGGTTTGAGCCGTTAAACTCAAAAAGCTATTTAATGTTTGAAAATTAACGCCATCCTTCGAGTAAGAAAATGAGCCAGTGCCACCCGATGCTGATATGGTTAATGAGCCATCATTGCCCCCAAAACATTTTACATCATTTTTAGTAGAAACTGAAGTCACAATATCAGTTGGTTGGGTAATGGTGGTATTGGCAGTCGTTTTTACACAACCATTGGCATCTTTAACCCAATAACTATAATTTCCTTGAACTAAGCCACTATAAGCGTTACTACTTTGATAAGTTGTTCCATTATTAGAGTATTGATAAGGACTTGTCCCGCCTGTCCCACTTATTTGGATTGTTCCATTACTACCCCCAAAACAACTAACCTGTTGGCTTGCTGTGGCAGTAGCCACTAATACAGAGGGTTCTGTGATGGTGGTGTTAATGGTTTTGCTACAACCTTTGGAATCTTTCACCGTAAAAGTAACTGCTCCAACGGCGAAACCTGTAAAACCGATTGTTCCTTGAAAATTAGTTCCATCCTTTGAATATTGGTAAGGGCTTGTTCCACCCGATGCCCCTAAATCTACCGCCCCATCAGCTCCCCCATTACACAACACATTCGTTTGGGTAACAATGCTTGGAACTAAGAGACTTGGTTGTCCCACCGTCACCACTATCGTTTTGGGACACTCATTAGCATCTTTCACATAAAAAGTATAGTCGCCTGTATTTAAACCACCAAATACAGGGTTCGTGTAGAAGTTGCTATTATTTTTTGAATATTGATACGAGCCTGCTCCACCCGTGGCAGATAGGGTAACTTCTCCATCGGAAGCTCCATAACAAGTTATCGTTTTAGTAATATTGGACGATACAACAATGGCTGTTTGTTCCAATATTGAGGTAGTGGTAGTCTTAGTGCAGCCATTAGCATCTCTTACTTTCAGTGTGTATGTACCTGCACTTAAATTTGTAAAGGAATTAGATGTTTGATAAGTTGTACCATTGTCAATTGAGTAAGTATATACATTGGAAGGAGTCGTCGTCCCACCACTGGCAATTAGGGTAATACTCCCTGTATTTCCGCCATTACAAATGACATCCACTTTAGAGGCTACACTAAGGGCTAAAGCAGTGGGTTCAATAATAGTATAAATGCCACTACTTTTTAAACAGGAATTGGCATCTTTTACCCAAAATTTATAATTATTTGCCGCCAAGTTATTAAAAACAGCACTTGTTCCAAAGGTGATATTATCTATGGAATATTGATAAGTTCCAGTGCCACCCGTTGCTACTACGGTTATTTGTCCATCGGTTAAACCATTACAAGATATTTGTTTATCAATTTTTGGGCTTACCGTCAAATCTGCGGCGGGTTGTGAAATCGTTATCGGAGTGGTTATTTGGCAGAGATTATCTTTTACTGTAATGGTATAAGTGCCACTACTTAAACTTGTGAAACTTGAATCGGTCTGAAATGCTCCCCCAATAGAATATTGCAACGTTCCATTGGGACTTGATCCATTTGTTCCAATCTTTACAGCTCCTGTATTTCCCCCAAAACACGCCACATCGGTTTGATTTTTAATACTTGCGATTAACTTACTTTGATGAGTCAGCGTAACACTGACAGATTTAACACAAGCACCGCCATCTTTTACATAAAATGTTTTAGTGCCTTCCGATAAATTTGAAAATGTGGCAGTGCTTACGTAATTCGTACCATCGGCAGAATAAGTGTAAGAACCACTACCGCCTAAAGCTACTAAAGTAACACTTCCATTGTTCCCTCCAAAACAAGTAATATCTGTTTTGGGAGCAGTTAATGATAAGACAGGGTTTTCCGAAACCGTAAATGTTCTTGAGGTAGTACAGCCAGAAGCATCTTTTGCTTGAACAGTGTAAGGCCCCGCTACTAAATTGGTAAAGGTTGAAGTAGTTGAAAATGCTCCACCATTAATTGAATAGGTATATGGGCTTTTTCCTCCAGCAATTGAGGTAGCAATACTCCCTGTATTCCCTCCAAAACAAGCAACATTGGTCGTTGCGGCTGTTAGCATCATATCATCCGCAACCGTAAATTGTTGACGAGTATATAAAATGCCATCAACTTCGGTAGATATCCATTGCGTTCCAGCACTTGAAGGAGTCCAAGTTACCCCTGTTCCATAATTTAAAGGCCCCGTTTGGGAGATCGTTCCAGATGAAGCTGCATATTTGACAAACCTTCTTAATTCATCAATTTTAACACCGTTCAAATAGGCACGATAATAAGTACCATCGTAGGTAATTTTAAATGCGGCATTGCTATAACTTCCTGTAAAAGTCGTTTCGGTGGAGACCCCAGCGGTACTTGATTTAATAACTCTAAATCCCGTATTTGAAATACCACCAAAATACATCGCCCCAAATCCAAAGGCGAAATCTCCCCCGACATTTACCCCATTGTGTTGGTATTCCATCGTAATGGGTGTGTTTCCTGATAGGGCGGTATTACTGGTTAATTTAAAAGAACCATTGCTGGTGATAGACCCATTGGCATTGACAACCGAGGTAACATTAGGAGTTCCTTGACTACTGATGGTATGTCCAGCGGGGCTTATCGCCGTTGCTCCTGAAGCTATTGGAGCATTATTGACTAAAAATGTTCCTACGGTTAAATTGGTAGATTGTGGATAAAAAGCCACGAAATATTCAGAAAGACCATGAGCATTAATATTGATATTTTCACATTTACCAATGCTCACGGGAGTCGTTAATTTTGCATAAGGGGCATATTCATCGGTTGGAAGAATACCATTTCCAGTATAACTATTCCCATTGGGAACCTCAATATATACATAGTCGTCTTTAACAACCTGAGAATAGGTTATTGGGCTACAATCTTGCGTAACTTTAAACACATCTCCAGGTTTCATTAAACCATAATCAATGGAAAAGGCGTGAAACCCACAACAGTAAT
>JAAFIU010000274.1 GCA_013298805.1 Cytophagales bacterium
TTCACTTTGACAACTAGGACACGATAACATAAAAAGTACAATTTTTAGTTAGTAATTCTTTTCCCCAAATTTAGAAAAAAATTACACTAAAAAACATAAAAGCATTACTTGTTTAACACTACCAAAGAATGAAGGGTTTTGATTAGAATTCTTTAAAATTACGCCGTTTTGTGTCATTTTACAACAAATAAAAATCCACAGGAAATCTTTTGTGCTTTAGAATTCCTGCGGATTAAGATATTTTAGCTTTATTGAAAGTTTGCTAATTGTATTATTCGCATTTCGCAAATCGCTTATTTATTTTACTTCTTCTGCGTCGTAGCTTTTATCGCATCAACTTCGCTTTGTTTATAAATAGAACCGTCAGCTCTGAAAATATCGTGAAACCATAATTTTGGTTCTTCGCCACTTGGTAGCGGTTCGTCCCAAGCGTAAATGGTATTGGTTTTCCCTTTCACCAATCCCCAATTGATTGCTCCAACTTTGTATTTGGCAAAAACGGGCAGACAAGTTTCAAAGGTACTTTTATGCTTACGAGCCATGTATTCAGTACAAATGACGGGACGTTTGTAGGTTTCTTGAAACCCAATAATTGCCTTTTCTAAATTTTCGGGTGTACTATAATTATGAAAAGTGATTACGTCTGAGTTATTCAACATAAATTCGTTGCTCATCGGGTGGTCGTGCCACCAACCTGCCGTGATTGGCTGCGACGGTTTGGCTTCTCTTGCCCATTCAAATGATTTCTTCAAAAGTGGCATCACCGCATCCATGTATCCAGAATTAGATGGTTCGTTAAAAATATCCCAAACAATTACTCGATTATCATTGGCAAATGCACCGATGATTCCTTTGGTATAATCTTCCAATTTTCCCCAAGTTCTTGAATCGAATAACATTTTTGTCCCTGGACATCTCGCCCAACCAGAGTTGTGAACACCGAGTTTTGGCTCCATTTGTTTGCCTGCTTTTGGGTCATCATTCCAACAAGAATCATACAAAACAAACATGATTTTTATGTGATGTTTATCGGCAATCGTCAAAAACTCATTAATTCTTTTCAGAAAACCCACTTTGTCAGTTTCGTAAGGAATATTATGTAAGAAAACTCGCATAATGTTCATGCCTAAACCTTCTGCCCAACCCATTTCACGGTCGATGGTAACGGGGTCAAAAGTTTCCGCTTGCCACATTTCGAGTTCATTAATGGCGGTACTTGGAATAAAATTTGCACCCACTAAAAGGGGCTGCTTGGCATACCAAGTATTGGCTTTTTCAACAGTCCAGCGTTGAGCAAACGTTTGTAATGTGCTGAATAGAAATAAGAAAGTAATGAGTTTTTTCATGATTTGTTTTGGATAGTTGAAATAGAATCTTCACTCAAAGGTTAATCTGAAAAATGTCAACTCTGTCATTTTCTATGCTTTATAATGAACTTCACTCAGGTTTCTTAACTGCTCTGCGGCACGCTCTGGCGTAATATCTCTTTGGGGATTTGCCAATAATTCATAGCCCACCATAAATTTTTTTACGGTTGCTGAACGTAATAGCGGAGGGTAAAAATGGATATGCCAATGCCAGCCTTCTAAATTATCACCTTGTGTTGGTGCTTGGTGAATGCCTGCGGAGTAGGGGAAAGATGTACTGAAAAGGTTGTCGTAGCGAGTAGTCAGTCTTCTCATAATATCGGCTAAATCGTTCTTTTCGCTTTCTGTCATTTCCGAAATATACGCCATCGGTCTTTTAGGAATCAATAACGTCTCAAAAGGCCAAGTAGCCCAAAAAGGAACAACCACCATGAAATGGTTATTTTCTATGACAATTCGTTCATTTTCAGTAGATTCTAATTGTACATATTCCTCTAAAAGTGTTTTTTTATAGGTTCTGAAATGAACTCGCTGATTTTTAGTTTCTTTCTTGATTTCGACTGGAATATTACTTGATGCCCAAATTTGCCCGTGTGGATGTGGATTTGAACAGCCCATTATTTCGCCCTTGTTTTCAAAAATTTGGGCATAATGAATGTCTTCTTTTTGACGAAAATCTTCAAATTCCAAAATCCAAGTATCAACTACTTTACGGATTTCGGGCGTGGTCATTTCTGCCAAAGTCAAGTCGTGGCGTGGAGAAAAACAAATTACTCGACATTCTCCTTTTACACTTTCGGCTTTTAATAAATTGCCTTTCTTGATTTCGCCATTGGGAACATCCGACTGTAAAGCAGCAAAGTCGTTTTTGAACGTGTAAGTGTCTGTATAATTGGGGTTTATCTCTCCATTAGCACGAGTATTTCCTGAGCATAAATAACAATTTGGGTCATGTTCAGGGCGAGAATCTTTGACAACATCTTCAGTTTTTCCCTGCCACGGACGTTTGGTACGATGTGGCGAAACCATCACCCAGTCGCCAGTTAATGGGTTTTGTCTTATATGAGAATGTTCGTTGAAATCGAAAAGCATGAGATTGAGATTGTTAAATATAGGGATTTGTTTGTTGATTCGCTCATTAGATTATTTCGGTTCCGTTAGCAGTTACGACACTGTACATTTTGAGGTCGATACCCGTTTTTTCTTTGTAAAGAATTGATAATCTGGCAAATAAATCGTCAATTACATCAGCTTTAATGAGGTTAATTGTGCATCCACCAAAGCCTCCGCCCATCATTCTTGAGCCCAAAACGGCGGATTCGTGCCAAACGGCATCTACCAAGAAGTCTAATTCTTTACAACTTACTTCATAGAGGTTTCTTAATCCTTCGTGGGTAGCGGTAAGTTTTATGCCAAAATCTTTAAGATTTCCAACTTTGAGGTCTTCGCAAGCAGAAAGCATCCGTTGATTTTCCTCAATAACGTATTGACAACGATTATAAACCACAGGATTTAATTGACTACGACTGGCTTGTAGCCATGCCAAAGGAACTTGGCTGAGGTTGAGAAGGGTTTCATCAAAGTGTTTTCTTAAAAAAGATAGTCCCTCTTCGCATTGTAAACGACGGACATTGTATTCAGAATCTACTAAATTATGTTTTACGCCTGTATCAAAAAGAACAATTTTGTAGTCTCCGAGGTTAAGTGGAAAGTATTCATAATCAAGGGTTTCGCAATCAAGCCGCAATACATGATTTTCTTTTCCGTGAATACTGGCGAACATATCCATGATGCCACATTTCACGCCCATAAATTCGTTTTCGGCTTGTTGAACCAATTGGGCTAATTCTTTTTTACTCAGCCCCAAATGGTTCATTTCATTGATGGCAAAGGCAACGGCACTTTCTAAAGCTGCCGATGATGATAAGCCCGAACCGATAGGGATATCACCCGTTACAACACAATTGAAAGGTAAGACTTTAAGGTCTCTTTTATGAAATTGCTCTACGACTCCCAAAATATATTCTGCCCAACGGTTTTGAGGAAGCGGTTTGAAAACGCCAAATTTTATGTCAACGCTTTTGTCAAAGTCAACGGAAATCCATTTTCCACTTTCTGAATTAGAAGGGGCAATGGCTAAATAAGTTGATTTATCAATGGCAGCGGGTAATACAAAGCCTCCATTGTAGTCAACGTGTTCGCCAATAAGATTAACTCTACCCGACGACCGAACGATGGTAGGAATTATAGAAAAGGCATCAAAAAATAGTTGTTTTATTTTTTCGGGGATTACAGCCATTGTATTTGAAAAATATATAATTTTATGATTGCTTTTATCGTTAATTTTAATTCAAAAGGCTTAAATAATGAACTTATGCAAAGTTTTTAAAAAAAATAGCTGAATAAAAATAGTAAAAATTCTGAAAAGATAGAAAATATTATGGACGAAAGTTTTTCTATAATTTTACCACAAGTACAACAACAGATTTTGGCATTACATCCAATTTGTCAATCGTTATATTTAACCGAAATGGGCTATAGTCCCAGAGCTTTTTCAGAAGATAGAGAACGGCAAAAAGATACCCAACAGTACATTTTGATTTACTGTACCGCAGGAGAGGGGCAATTTAGAGTTTTGAATCAAACTTACCAAGTAGTTGCAAATCAATTTTTTATTCTGCCTGCTTACTGTGTTCATAGTTACGCTCCTAATCCTGATAATCCTTGGACAATTTACTGGCTTCATTTTTTTGGTACGAATGCCCGTGCAATGGTTAGTTTTCTGCAAGGAGAAAATCAGTATGCTCCCGTAGATGTTAAATTTTCGGAAAGTCGAATCAAATTATTTCAAGAAATCTTCTCCCATGCTGAACAAACGCAAGATATTTTTCACCTAATTCACGCTTGCAATTCACTAAGTCACTTTCTGATTTCATTCAAATTACTTGAAAAGGAAAATGCCCTTCGTAATATTGGTATTGAGAAAGTAATAAAATTAATGAAAGAAAATTTAGATAAAACCTTTATGTTAAATGATTTTGTGGAGGTTTCGGGTTTATCAGCGTCCCATTTTTCAGCCGTATTTAAAGCAGAGGTCAAACAAGCTCCGATGAGTTATTTTAATTTTCTCAAAATTCAACACGCTTGCCAATTATTAAAAAATACAAATTACTCGGTAAAGAAAATTGCTATGTTGATTGGTTTTGATGATGCTTATCATTTTGCCAGAATTTTTGAAAAAACAATGAGTATTGCTCCAGGAAGATTTAGAAAGAGAAGGTAGAGGAAATAAAAAAGCCCATCCAATTTGGAAGGGCTTTTGGTAGAGAGTGAGGGATTCGAACCCCCGGACCTGTAACAGTCAACAGTTTTCAAGACTGCCGCAATCGACCACTCTGCCAACTCTCTTTGTGATTGATGATGCAAAATTAGTGTTTTCTTTCTTTCCGTACAAATCTGAATGGAAAATATTTTTTCAGTTTTTGGTCATTTAGCTTTCCAATCCCTGATTATCAGATAGATAAATTTGTAAAAACTTTTTAATATTTTTTTTCGTATATAGATAAAGAGGGAAGTTTTTCGTCTAAAATATAATTTTTAGTCAATTTTAAAGAATCTTTAACGTTAAATCACAAACAAAAAATCTCATGAAAACATTAGGAATGTTATTGTCGCTTGGCTTGTTGATTTTGGCTTGTAGCAGTTATACGCAACAAGATAAACCTCGCAAATTTGAAATCGTCAAAACAGAAATGGAATGGAAAAAGCAATTAACACCTGAACAATATACCGTTACTCGACTAAAAGGTACTGAAAGAGCTTATACAGGAGAGTATTGGGACAACCATCAGAAAGGCAAATATCAATGTGTTTGTTGTAAGTTAGATTTATTTCCGTCAGATACAAAATTTGAATCAGGTACGGGTTGGCCTTCATTTTGGAATCCGATTAAAAAAGAAAATGTATTGGTGGCTACTGACAATACGCACGGAATGGTACGTGATGAGGTTATGTGTAGCCGATGTGGCGCTCATTTAGGACACGTATTTGATGATGGTCCTCCACCGTCTGGCAAACGTTATTGTATGAATTCGTTGTCATTAAGTTTTGTTAAGAAATAATTTTTAAACACTCCAAGTTCTTTAACTCATCAAAATTTATCGTAAATTGTCGCTTATTTTCGATAGATAATTAAGTGTATGATGGATAAAATAAAACAACTCATTAAAAATTCTTATAACAACCTCAAAACTATTCTATTAAATGTTATCAATTTGCTTTGG
>JAAFIU010000445.1 GCA_013298805.1 Cytophagales bacterium
TACGGGTGTAACGTCATAACCTTTTTGGGTAAGAAACATGATATAAGGTTTGAGCAAGTCTATTTCGTCATCTGCCCAGAGTATTGAGTATTGCATAATTTTCCGATGTTCGTTTTCTGATATTTTTAAATTGATTAAAGAGGTGAATTAGTTAGTTCTTGGTATCCCTTCCAAGGGATACCAAGAAGAAATTTTATTGGATACAGATAGCGGAACCAATTCACCTAAATCCTAAACCTTATTTTAAACTAATGCTAAAGCTCGGATTTTATTGTCTGCCTAAAGTTAATTTATGTTAAATGAAGATGTTTTATTCTTCAAATTTAGGCAGGCTACTATTTACACGAATATAATTTCCTTCGGTTGAAGCGTTATGTCCGAAGCCGCAGTCGTAGGCGTCTTCCATAAAATTTACTCTTGCACCATTTTCTAAAAACGTAATTTTAAACTTACATTTTCCATATTCTTGTTTGCTGTAAATGGCTTGGTTATTGGCGTATTTCAAAATGGTTTTTTCGACTGTTGCCATATTGTAAGCAGGGGCAGCGGTAACATTATTGAAGCTGATGGCAATTTTGTCATTCCCTATTTGCTGTACTAACATTTCACCTGAACCTCCATCATCTCCAAACGAGTATTTATAAGTTCCTGTTACACTTTTTAAGGATTTTCGAGGAAGGCTTTGCTCTTGAGTTTTGCTCAATGACAACGATAAATCTTTGGCATTGACTTTAATGGCATTCCATGTCCCCGTAATTTTATCACCTTTCAATTCTGCCGAATAAATACCCGTAGCTTGTCCGTCGGGCATGAGTTCATGAATAAAAAGCGTATTTTTGGACTGATAGCCAATCACCGAAATAGGAATTCCTTTTTTCTTATAAACAACATTCCCAAAAACTGTTCCACCATCAAAGTTTAGCGTTAGAATAATGGGAATTTTACCGTTGATATTTCCATCGAAGGTTTTTTGTGTGATTGTTTGCGAGAAAGAGAATGTGCTGATTAAGAGGAAAATAAACGTGATGACTCTTTTCATGTTAATTTTGGAGAAGTATTTATTATGGGAGAAATTGTAATATACGTATCAGATTTGCCTTGGATTAACCTCTCGAAAGTTTTAAACTTTCGAGAGGTTCTATGGGAAACCCTATCACTCATTTAAGCATTTTCTTCCAAAACCAGCCCATTTTCACATTTCATGATTCTTGCAGGGAATTTTCTAATCATGTCAAAGTCGTGAGTAGCCATTAAAATGGCTGTTCCTGCTTTGTTAATTTCATGGAAAAGCTTGATAATTTGTTCTGACACTTCAGGGTCGAGGTTTCCTGTAGGTTCATCAGCAAAAAGAATTTGCGGTTCGTTCAACAAGGCCCTTGCAATGACAACTCTTTGTTGTTCTCCTCCCGAAAGTTGGTGTGGCATTTTGTCTATGGCAGGAGCCATTCCAACTTGCATGAGAACTTCTGCAATACGAGCTTTCATCTTGGCACGGTCTGTCCAACCAGTAGCTTCTAATACCCAAAATAGATTTTCGTACACATTTCTATCCATGAATAATTGAAAATCTTGAAAAACTACGCCGATTTTACGACGCAAAAATGGTCGGTCAGAAGCCTTTAATGTTTCAATTTCATATCCAACAACTTTTGCTTTTCCCTGTTGAAGCCATAAGTCAGCATAGAGGGTTTTTAGGAGTGAGCTTTTACCACCTCCAGTTCTTCCAATCAAGAAAACGAATTCTCCCTTATTAATCGAAAAGCTAACGTCATTTAAAACGATACGGTCTTTCTGATAAATAAAAGCATTTTGAATAGTAACGATTGGCTCGGAAGTAAACATGGGTCTATTAATTATGAATTTAAATTAGAAATTGAGAGATAGTGACGATTCTCATCATTATCAAAGTTAAGTATATCTATCAAGATTTGAAAATGCTAATCAGCTTACAAACAAAAAACTCCGTAATTTATTGTTACGGAGTTTTTTAGAGAATGTACAAAGTATTATGTATTAAGTCTAAAGCAAAGAAGTTTGGGAATGTCTTAATACTTAGTACCCGATACTTAATACTTTCAACTATGCGTTTGCTTTTGCATGGTCAGCTAAAAATTGTTTCAAACCATTTTCTGTTAATGGGTGTTTCAACAACGCTAAAATTGCAGAAAGTGGACCAGTCATTACATCAGAACCAATTTCAGCACATTTAATGATATGAATTGGGTTACGGATTGAAGCTGCTAAAATTTCAGTATCAAAACCATAATTATCAAAAATAGTACGGATTTGTTCGATTAAGTCAATTCCGTCATATCCTGTATCATCCAAACGACCAATGAACGGCGATACATAAGTTGCACCTGCTTTTGCTGCCAAAAGAGCTT
>JAAFIU010000186.1 GCA_013298805.1 Cytophagales bacterium
GAGTGTCTGTGACACGGTATGTGCAAAGATATTAATAATTTAGGAAATAAAGATGAGTAAAAATGGCAGAAAGAGGGTACAAAATCATTGACCAACAAGGTACTTATTTTATCTCTATTTCCTTGGCTGGTGTCCTCATCAGACATCTTGCGAAAGCAATGCTTGAAGTATATTTTTATTGATTATCAAATAGTTATCTCATGTTTCGAATTGTTCCTAAGGGCAATTAGAAGTATAAACAAAAGGATTTCCAAGCGTAGAGGAGTTATTAGTAGTTAATAAACAGTAAAACCATTCTTTGCTCTCATGGCAAGCTTGCCCTTTTCTACTTCTCCACAAACAACTCCAATTTGTCATACAGCCAAAAACAAAAATAGAGACGTTGCAGGCAACGTCTCTACTGATGTAAATTTGAAAAATATTAGAATATAAACTTCGTTGAAAGGAAGTTTGATTCGTGGTTTTCAACAATTTGATTGATAATTGCTTTGTTTTCAGCCGTGTCTTTCGTAGCTACCACCGTTCTGATTGAGAATGAACGTAATGCTGCCGTAACCGAAAGCGTTCCTTCTGCCGAATCTTTACGACCCGTGAATGGGAATGAATCTGGTCCACGTTGACATTGTGAATTAATATTTACTCTTGACACTTGATTCACGGCAACGTCCATCAATTTAGTGATTTGAGAAATATCTTTACCAAAAATAGATACTTGCTGTCCATGCGACGATTCAAGTAAATAATCAATTGGCTGCTGAATATTTGAGAACGGAACAACTGGAACAACTGGTCCAAATTGCTCTTCGTGCCAAATTTTCATTTCTTTCGTAACTGGGTAAAGCAATGCTGGATAAACAAAAGATTTTACCGTTTCGCCACCGTTTTCATTGATAACACTTGCTCCGTGAACTTTTGCATCGTCAATCAATTCTTTCAAATATGCAGGCTTGTTTGGTTCTGGAAGCGGCGTAATATTTACACCTTTTTCCCACATTAAACCTAACTTCAATTTCCCAATTTCTTCCGCCATTCTTGCGTTGAATTGGTCAACTAAAGATTTATGCACCCACATGATTTTCAAAGCCGTGCATCTCTGTCCGTTGAAAGATAATGAGCCTAACATACATTCTTTTACGGCTAATTCTAAATCGGCACTTTGTGTAACGATTGCCGCATTTTTAGCGTCAAGACCCAAAATAGCACGTAAACGGTTTACTTTCGGGTGAAGTTTTTTCAATTGGTCAGCTACTTTTGATGAACCAATCAAGGTCAAAACGTCAATTTTACCCGATTCCATCATTTGAGGAATTACCGAATTTCCACGACCATAAACGGTGTTGATTACACCCGCAGGGAATGAGCTACGGAATGCTTCCAACAATGGATAGTGCAATAAAGTACCGTGTTTGGGTGGCTTGAAACACACCACGTTACCCATAATCAAAGCGGGAATCAAGGTCGTGAAAGTTTCGTTCAATGGATAATTGAAAGGCCCCATACACAACACAACCCCAAGTGGCGAACGACGAACTTGTCCGATAATTCCTTCCTCAATCATAAATCTTGATGAAGTACGGTCAATGTCTTTCAAGGCTCCGATGGTATCATAAATATATTGAACGGTACGGTCAAATTCTTTTTGAGAATCGCCCAAAGACTTACCAATTTCCCACATTAAAAGTTTTACAACTTCGTCACGTTTGGTAATCATTTTTTGCGTGAATTTCTCCACGGCTTCAATTCTTTGAGAAACTGACATGGAAGGCCATTCTCCACGACCAAAATCGTAGGCTTTCACCGCTGATTCCAAAACTTCCATCGCATCCGAAGGTTCAGTAATTGGGTACGAACCAATACGTTTTTGTTCTAAACCATTTTCAGTTTTCACATAAATTGGCGACCAAACATCTTGGGTTTTACCAGCCCAAGGTCTCATTTCACCATTGACCAAATATTCACGTTGTTCAATGGGTTCTGTTAAATTATATTCCGCTGGAATCTGAGATTCGGTTGGGAATAATTTTTCTATCTCGTTTACAGTCATTTTATTAATTTTTGTTGGGGATAAATGAGGTTTTATTTCACGACAAAGTTCAATGGAAAGAGATTTTAATTGGACATTTTAAAGAATTTTATTTTTATAGTTCAAATAATTATTTATATATTTATATTTTATATTTATTTGTGGACTAATTTCAACATAAAATACTTTCTAAGTAAAAGCAATGTTAAGGTAATCTTTACCGAATAAAACCCAAAATTTTTCACAAGAAATTGACTTTGTATCAGTTATCATGTAAATTTCGATAAATAAATTATTAAGGTTTAAATACCCAATTTTAATATGGTTTCATCCATCACTAATGGCGTAAAAATAAGTGTTCAGACCGAGTTTCAACCTGAATATTCTAATCCGTTTCAAGCTCATTTTGTATTTTCTTATCACGTAAGAATTCAGAATGAGAGTGATTTTACCGTGAAACTTTTGCGTCGTCATTGGTATATTTATGATGCCAACGGACAAATTCGTGAGGTAGAAGGGGAGGGTGTTGTTGGGCAACAGCCAACTTTAGAGCCAGGACAAAGCTATGAATATACTTCTGGTTGCAACCTCAATACGTCAATTGGTAAAATGGCAGGAACGTACCAAATGGAAAGAATTTTTGATGGAAAACATTTTAATGTAATCATTCCAGACTTTAATTTAATTGCTCCATTTAGAATGAATTAGATTAATGGAGATTGGTTACTGGAAATTAGTTGAAAAAACTTTACAAAAGTTTTACAAAATAATTAGAGGTTTAAGGAACTGAGACTCACCTGTAAAACCTTCTTAAACTCATAACTCATAACTCATAACTCATAACTCATAATAACACCTAATGCTCAAATATTTCGTCAAGTTTCTGCTTTCTTCCAAAAACGAACACGCTCTTCATTCTCCATTTGTTTTTGAACTTTACACAAAAGTCATCATTGCCAAAACCAAGAATTCGATTTTTATAGAAATTGAAAATTTAAGGAAAAAACTCCTTAGAAATAGAACGGTTATTGAGATTACTGATTTTGGAGCTGGTTCAAGAATTTATAAAACCAATCAGCGAGAAATCAGACAAATTGCTAAAAGTGCGGAGAAGAAACCAAAATTCGGCAAATTACTTTTTAGACTTATCCAATGGTTTAAGCCAGCTACTATTTTTGATTTAGGAACTTCGCTTGGCATTACAACTATTTATGAATCAAAGGCTTACGGAGATGCAAGAGTAACAACATTTGAAGGTTGCCCAGCCACGGCAGCCATTGCCCAAAAGAATTTTGAAGCCTCAAATTGTCAAAATATAGAAGTAGTTATTGGAAATATTGATGAGACTTTACCGAAGGCTTTGAGTCAAATTCAGCAATTAGATTTTGCTTTTTTTGATGCTAATCATCGTTATCAGCCAACGGTAAATTATTTTGAAATGTGTTTGCAAAAAGCAACAGAGGAAAGTGTTTTTGTGTTTGACGACATCCATTGGTCGGATGAAATGCACGAGGCTTGGCAGTATATCAAAAAACATTCGCAAGTGATGATTTCGATAGATTTGTTTTTTGTAGGCTTAGTCTTCTTCAGAAAAAATCAACCAAAGCAAGATTTTGTACTTCGATTTTAACAGGTGGAGAAAGGAGAGATGGAGACAGAAAAAATGTTTTACTTTCTCCTGTCTCTCTTCCTCCTCAATCCTTTACTTAACAATAACCCCTGTTGCCACAAATCCTATGGCTTTTTCTGGTTCGGTGATTTTGGCAATTTCTTCCTTACTTTTTCCTCCGTCTTCTGCGTAGTGTTTCAACATCGCCACCGAAGTAGTTTTTACTTTTGCAATGCCTTCAAAAACAACCGTTTTTCCTGCAATATCTTTTGGTACGAAGAAACCGTAATCTTTGAAAGTGACACGCATCGTTTTCCCGTCGGTAGTTTTCACTTTCATCCAGCAACCAGCAGCCTTACAAACCGATTCAACAACACCCGTAACTTTGGCGGGCATTTCTTCTTTGTTTGTTAATTTAGTTGCTAATTCAGTAGCAGGAATTGCTCCTTTTTCAGTGATTTGCTCCCCGTGAAAACTTTGTGATTTTGCGATGAATGATGCACCAATCAGCATCGCACTTAATAATAATTTTCTCATAATCAGTCTGTTGTAATTTTTACAAATTTAAAAAATAAAACGAAATTATTTGCTTAAAAATACAAATCGTAAGAAGGTGATTGAAAATAGCTTTTTTCCCTTCTCAAAAAAAGAACAGATAATTCGTCAAAACAAGAATAATTAAAATAAGATATTTTTTCAGAAACTTGACTTTTATAATTCTTTTACCTTACTTGAAACCATTATTAACAATTAATAAAAACTCAAGAAAGAAGGTCGATTAATTTACATTTTGCATAAATACTCAGTTTTAATAAAATAATAAGCACAAATATGTTCATTTTTACAGGAGATTGGGAGTTAAAATATCAATTCAATGCTTTTGAGGGCTTCCAAAGTAGGCAAGGATATTACACAAGTAAAAGTTCAGAAGAACCGAGTGACGGGATTGTGAATTTAATCATTAGAGATGAATTAAATGATGATACAGACCCTTCTTTTGAACAATTAAATGCAATAAATTATATAATTGAAAATCCTCAAATTATACAAAATACGCTCCTAAATGCAGTACATAAAGAATATGATAATTTAAAAGAGGCTTATGGATACAGTGATGACGAAGAAGAAGAGTTTTTTCCAAAAATTAATGACCTTAATGATTATAAAAAAGTATTTGGCATTGGTAACGTATTTGTTTTAACAGAAAGTAAAGATGGCTTTGCATACGTTGGCTTTGAATGTGGCTGTACATGGGATGATGAACATGGTTTGGGAATTTTCACACACAAAGATAGGGTTATTAGTTTCGGTGGGGCAGATGAAGCATTTAACATTTGGGATGCCTTGAAAGATAATGGTACTTACGAGCAAAAAATAAAGGAGTATCATGACCTAAACAGTGGCAAAGCAAAACTGCCTAAACCAAAAATATATGAGCCACATCCAAAATATGGAAAGCTAAAACCTTCTCAAGCTGATGCAAATCGAATGTATGAAAATAATTTAATCGAGAGAGGATATAATCAAGAGTTTATAGATTTAGTGGAAGCTGGAAAAATTGATATAAATGTAAATAAAGGACTTAGTATGAGTTTTTTAGAAAGAGCTACTCAGTTTAATAATGAAACTATTGCTTCATTTATTATCTCTAAAAAGCCTAAAACATTAAAGTATGCTATTCATAATGCTGTTGGACATTGTAATTATCGAATTATTGAGTTGCTTTTAGATAATGGTGTAGATATTAATGAGCATAATCAATGGAAACAAACTCCTTTATCTATCGTACAAAATAGTATAAATTGGATGAAAGAGAAAAAGGATGAGGGACAAACGAAATATGAAGAACTGGGTAATTGGCTTAAATCTAAAGGTGGAAGTTTATAGCGAAAGCCTCTTTCTGTTTGTCGTTTGAGGACATTAATTACAACAGCCATAGGATGATAAGGTTTGTTAGATTAGTAATCTGTTTATCAATCCACACGCTGTTGTAATTAATGTCCTCCAAAATTACCCTTCCATCAAATCCTTCAAAATTTTCTGAGCAGCAATTGAAATCACCGTTCCAGGGCCAAAAACGCCAGAAACACCTGAATCGTACAAATACTGATAATCTTGGGCAGGAATTACGCCACCTGCTATCACCATAATATCTTCACGTCCTTGTTTTTTGAGTTCTTCAATTAGTTGAGGCACAAGCGTTTTGTGTCCTGCTGCCAAACTTGATGCTCCCACTACGTGAACGTCGTTTTCAACGGCTTGTTTTGCCACTTCTTCGGGCGTTTGGAATAGCGGAGTAATGTCCACGTCAAAACCTAAGTCGGCAAAACTTGTGGCGATAACTTTCGCTCCACGGTCGTGTCCGTCTTGTCCCATTTTGGCAACCATAATTCTCGGTCTGCGACCTTCCTGTTTCGCAAACTCATCTGCCATTTCTCTGGCAATTCTGAAATTCTCGTCGTCTGTCACTTCTGCTGAATAAACACCTGATATTGAACGAATTATTGCTTTATGTCTGCCATAAACTTTTTCTAAAGCGAATGAAATTTCACCTAAACTTGCTCTCAATCGAGCCGCTTCAACTGCCAAAGCTAATAAATTGCCTTCCCCAGTTTCGGCTGATTTGGTGATTTTTTCTAAAATTTCAGCAACTGCTTCTGAATTTCTTTCGGCTTTGATTCGGTCTAATCTTTCAATTTGAGAAACTCTAACCGCTTGATTATCAACGTCTCTAACTTCAATTTCGGTTTCAACCTCTAATTTGAATTTATTAACGCCGACAATTATATCCTTTCCCGAGTCAATTCTTGCTTGTTTTCGGGCTGCGGCTTCTTCAATTCTCATTTTTGGCAAACCCGTTTCGATTGCCTTTGCCATTCCGCCCAATTCCTCTACTTCTTCAATCAATGCCCAAGCCTTTTTGACGAGTTCCATCGTCAAATATTCTACGTAATATGAACCGCCCCAAGGGTCAATTGCTTTGGTGATTCCTGTTTCGTGCTGTAAATATAATTGTGTATTTCGGGCAATTCGTGCCGAGAAATCCGTTGGTAAAGCAATGGCTTCATCCAAGGAATTGGTGTGTAAACTTTGTGTGTGTCCCAATGCTGCTGCCATTGCTTCAATGGTCGTTCTGGCAACGTTATTAAATGGGTCTTGTTCCGTCAACGACCATCCCGAAGTTTGGCAGTGCGTTCTGAGCATCAAAGATTTATCACTCTTCGGATTAAATTCTTTTACAATTTTTGCCCACAACATTCTACCTGCTCGCATTTTGGCAATTTCCATAAAATGATTCATGCCAATTGCCCAGAAGAATGAAAGTCTTGGAGCAAAATTGTCAATATCCAAACCTGCATTTACGCCCGTGCGGAGGTATTCGAGTCCGTCAGCTAAGGTGTACGCCAACTCAATATCTGCCGTTGCACCTGCTTCTTGCATGTGGTAGCCCGATATTGAAATGGAATTAAATTTTGGCATATTTTGAGCAGTGTACGCAAAAATATCGGCAATAATTCGCATCGAAGGTAATGGCGGATAAATGTAGGTATTTCGCACCATGAATTCCTTCAAAATATCATTCTGAATTGTCCCTGACAGTTTTTCGGGAGAAACACCTTGTTCTTCTGCTGCTACGATATAAAATGCCATGATGGGCAAAACTGCACCGTTCATGGTCATTGATACCGACATTTCGTCCAAAGGAATTTGGTCGAATAGAATCTTCATATCTTCTACCGAATCAATGGCAACACCTGCTTTTCCAACATCGCCCGTTACTCTTGGGTGATCGGAATCATAACCTCGGTGCGTAGCTAAGTCGAACGCAACGGAAAGTCCTTTTTGTCCACCTGCTAAGTTTTTACGATAAAAAGCATTTGATTCTTCAGCAGTTGAAAATCCAGCGTATTGACGAACTGTCCAAGGATTCTGCACATACATTGTTGAATATGGCCCACGAAGATAGGGGGGAAGTCCCGCCGCAAATTGTAAATGTTCGGCATCGGCTAAGTCTGCTTCGGTGAAATAACTTTTAACAGGAATACCCTCCGCTGAACGCCAAGGTTTGGTTTGTGGAGTTTCCTGAGAAATTTCGTTTTGATTTTGTAAATCTATATTGGATAAATTCGGCTTCATAATTTTGACAGAAAATGGTTATTTTTCAAAAATTTCAGAAAGTCTGCGGTTTGGTAAAAGTTCAATACTTCCGTTTTCGGAGGTTTTAGCGATGCTCTCTTTTTGCTCAAAAGGTTTTTCGTCGTATCTAAATTTGTTTACACCCACCATTACCGATTGATTTTCGGTTAATGAATTTTGGAGATACTCAAAATTTTCTTTGATACTACTTTGAATGAGGTTTTTCTGAAATGCCTCTATAATTCCTCCTGCACTTTCTACTTCTTTTAAAATATCAAAAGCTTCTTCTGCCATTTGGAATGTCAGGCTTTCAATAAAATAACTACCCGCAGATGGGTCAATAACCTTATCAAAATAGCTTTCTTCTTTTAAAATTGTGGAGATATTTCTGGCAACTCTACGACTAAAATCATCAGCATCTTGGTAGGTTTCATCATAAGGATGAATACTCAAAGCATCACAGCCACCAATAATTGCAGACATGGCTTCTGTGGTTGCTCTCAGCATATTGGTGTTAGGTGTAATAGAAGCATTATAGAATGAAGAGGTGATACAATGAATGGAAATTCCCAAATATTTTTCGTCTTTCAAACCATAGCCTTCAGTCAAAATTTTCTTCCAAAGGAATTTTAAGGCTCTTAATTTGGCAATTTCTCCAAAATAATTCGTTCCTACTGAAATAGAGAATTCTATTCTTTGTACAATTTCTTGTAAGTCAATACCTTGTTCAGAAAGTTTATCAATAACCTCAATGGCAGAAGCAAGTGTATAGGCTATTTCCTGTGCTATATTTGCCCCTGAATTATGGAAGTGATGACTACTAATTGTGATAGACTTAAAGAAAGGCTGTTCTTGTACTTTTCTAAGAATGGTAGCTTCATTAGCCCAATCATTATCACTTAAATTACCACTTGTAAAGTATCGTCCAAGTATATCGTTAATGATTCCCCCTTTCCAGAGGTAAGGAGCAATAGTTTGTAACTCATTTACTAATTCTAAGCCATCATTTTCGACTTTAAAAAAAAATGGAGTATCAGATAGTTTGATATTACTTAACAATTTCTTAATTTCAATATCAGAAATCATCACGCCACCAAAATCAATCAGAAAAGAATTGCTTCCTTTGTTTAAGTAATTGATAATCAATTGGTTATCTTCTTTCTCTGAATAGAATTTAAGTATTTCTCGATTGCTCCAATTTTTTACAAAACCTTGAAATTGAGTTTGTTGTACAATTTTTAAAGGCAAATTATTGATATTCTGGCTATCTGCATAGCTTGAAATTTTAGAATTTTTATCAATCAGCCAAGTAA
>JAAFIU010000142.1 GCA_013298805.1 Cytophagales bacterium
ATCATAATCGTATTTGTCATCATTGAAAACTTCATCTTTATTACACAACAAAACTGCTGAAACCATAAATTCGATACCTTTTTCAAAATCTACGATGTAAGTATTATCTAATAAAAAGCCGTAGGCATCTCCTACTTTATTGAAAATTCTGATATTCGGATTTGGCACGTCATTTTTACCACTTCCGTATAGCATAAATTTGCAGTAAGTCGGGTAAAATTCGGTTGGATTGTAGTTGGGATAAGTGCTTTCCGTTGGCATTTGCGACATATATTTGTACATAAATTTATAGTCTTCGTCCTTCAAATTAAACCGCTTTTTAGCCTCCACTGCTTCGGGGAAAATGATAGCTTTCAAAATGGCTTGTTGGTCGAGTAAGGGATAAAAATTTCTATCCTTAAAATCAAACGGTGTATTCACTACGGAATCGCCCTGCATATAGCTTTTGCCAATACCAATGGGGGTTGCTGAACTATAATTTTTCTCAGAAGTTACCATTGGTTGTTGATAGATAACCTCATTGCCCGATACAAATTTTATTGGGTTCGTTCTGCGGTTTTGCTCTTTGTTCATTCCCACTTGCAAACGGTGAAAAATGCGAGTATTTTCGTAACCTTTTTTGTGTAAAGCATCGTTGAAGCCATCTTGTCCCAAAAATTCATAAAGGCGATTGAAGGCATCATTATCCGAAACCATCAATATTTTTTTGATGTAATGTGCCACCGACGGCAAGCCATTTTCAGAAGTTGAGTCTTTTGTAACGGGTGTATGACGCTCGTATTCAGCTCCCGTCAACATCGTTGTTTCTTTGCTTAATCCTTTGATATTTAGATTATTAATTTTTTCCAAAGCCAACGCACTCGCAGGAAACTTTACGGTACTGGCAGGATAAAAATATTCGGTATTATTAATTCTATAACCGTAAGATGTAAATTTTGGGCGATTGCTTTTATCTCTATCAATTTGCGTATAAAGAATTTGCAGACGGTATTTTTCAGGATTATCCAACAATTCCTTGAACTGTTCGGGTTTGGTAGCCAGAAGATTAGGCAGAAAATCAGTATTGATTTTTTGGGCTTTGGAAATGATGGTATTCATTAACAAAATTGAAAAGATGAAGTATATTTTTTTCATAATTGTTGTGGATGAAATGTTATTTTTCTTAATCATTAAAGTTGGACTTAAACGGAAGTCGTCCTTTCAAAGGACGACTTCCGTAAAATCGTTCCTGCCACCATCTCCAAATCCTCTTTCGTATGCAAAGCACTGACAACCAAACGAGTAACTGGCAAATCTGTTGCCGTTGGATACGGAAAACAAGCCGTCATAATGCCATTTTCTTCCAACAATTCATGCACGCCCGACTGATGCGTACAGTAAGCAGGGTAATTTTCGATGGAATCAAGAAAGGTATTTTTAGGAATTTGTGCATTAAAATACGCAATGTTTTCCATTAACTTATGCCGTTGTTCGTGGAAATAATCAACGGAGTTTACAAAGGTTTCTAACAAAGCAGGCATCATCGGCGATGCTCCCGCAAACATGGGAAATTTACGGATTTCGGCAAGTGTTTCTTCATCAGAAAAAATAACTCCGCCTGTCATTCCCATCGCTTTGTTGAGGGAGGCGGTTTGGATTAACCTCACCCCCCAGCCCCCTCTCCGTTGGAGAGGGGGGGAATATGTAGAAAGTATCTCCCCCTCTATATTGGAGAGGGGGCTGGGGGGTGAGGTTATAACCCCAAAACTATGCGAAGCGTCAATCACTACGGTAATATTTTTATCTTTGGGCAAATCGTTAATCCATTGAAAATCAAAGTATTCTACATAAGGAGAGCCGACTGAATCGGAACAAATGACAATATTCTGAGCGGGACATTCTTTAACTTTTTCTACAATTTTAAATGTCCATTCGGCATAGCTTAATCCTTTTTCCCAATCTTGTAATTTTAGACTTGCCTCATTCCAAAGAGCAGGGTGCGTTTTGGGAGCGTAGAAAAATTGGGTGTCTGGTTTTTGCAGGAAATTACACACTAATTGTCCCGCCCACATTCCCGAAGAGACGGTTAAAGCGGCAGGCATTTGGGCAAATTTTGCGAGTTCAATTTCTGCTTTTTCGTAAATTCCTAAACGAACAGTATTATTCCGAGAACTTCCCCACGACGTACCATAATGAGCGAATGCTTGGATGAAATTATCTCTAAATCCTTGATGATGAGGCATTCCCAAGTACGACGTACCGCTAAACCAAAGATATTCTTGGTTGTTGGTTGTTAATATACGACTTGGAAGATGTTGAGTTGTGTAATTCATGAATTAATGATAAATGATGAGCTATGAATGATGAGTTAGAAGAAATCCCTCTTATCATTTATCATTCATAACTCATCATTCAATTTAAAATCTATGCAACGCAGTTAACGGGAAAGTCCATTCTGGCGTGGAAAGTTGCAAGTCCAAATCTTTCAGACTGTACCAAGCTCCACCTTTGGGATTTTTGACGATGTGAATATCCTGTGCTGGCATATAACTTTGAGCCAAAAGGAAAATTTTGTCTTTGGTTTTCGGGTTTTCTGCCACGTCCATCACAATCATAGCGTGTCCATACGACTTTGGATTTGACACAATAAAAACATCGCCAATCTGTAAATCAGCTAAGTATTTTACCGTTTTCATTTCACGTTCAAGCGTATAGGTATTGGCATAATTAAAAACCATGTCTTGATATTTCCTAAAACCTGCCTTAGAATTATCCGCTGATTTCGCCTTCACAAATCCTTTATTGGTAATCCGATAACCGTTTTTGTATTTGTCGTAAGTCATGGCTACACCGCCAAAAGTTTTGAACGAAATATCCGCAAATTGTTTCTTTGCATACAGATATTCGCTTCGTAAACGCATCACGGCATCGGCACATTGTTGGAGGTCTTGCGTGCCTCGGTCAATATCCAAAACCGCCACTTGTTGTGCATTCGTTTTCTCCTGACCATTATAAAAATAGACTTTCGCTTTGTCTTCTTTCAAAGGAAAATCACGCAAATATGCTCCAAATGAGTCTTTTACAACACTCACTCGCTGATAGCCAACAGGCAAGTTAAAGCGAGTTTCAACGGTTTTCCCTGTTGGATTGATGGTTTGAAAAGCGATGAAAAGTAAAGACGTTATGAGTAAATGTGCCATTAATAAATGCTTGATTATTATCCGAACTATGTTTTTTATACGGAATTATGCACAATTTGGCGTAATGCCCTCCAATATCCATAGCGAGGGGTTTAAACCCCTCGCTATGGATATTGGAGGGCATCTATTCTAAAAATCACCTTTTCCGCAAAATAATACATAGTCCCATTTTTAAATTGTCTAAAATCACTCAATCACAAATCACCATTACCTCAACCCTGCTCCAGTTCCGTTCTCTTCCGCATAAATCACTTTGCCATAATCAATGGTGATGCCCGTGGAAACTTGGTCGTCCACCAAAAGGATGCCGTCCATATCCACGTAGTCCAAAAGTGGTAATAATTGAGCAATGGCAGAGCAACCCACATTCGATTCCGTCATGCAACCAACCATCACTTTCAAGCCCAATTTATGAGCGTGTGCAATCATCCGACGAGCAGGCGTAAGTCCTCCACATTTCATCAGTTTGATATTGATAATATGGAAAAATCCGTAACAACGAGCCACGTCTTCCTCCACGATACAACTTTCATCCGCCATAATAGGCAAAACAGACTCCGCAAAAACTCGTTTCATACCTTCCCAATTATCGGCTTTCATGGGTTGTTCGATAAATTCCACGCCCAATTCCTTCAAAGCAATGGCGTTTTGCAAGGTTTCTTCTACGCCCCAAGCCGTGTTGGCATCTACTCTGAAAACCGCATCGGTATGTTTACGGAGTTCTTGGACAATTTTAATATCGTCTTTTGTCCCTAATTTGATTTTATACAGTGGAAATGGCACTTCCTGCATTTTTTCGACCATTTTCTCAACGGTATCAATGCCGATGGTATAATCCGTAATAGGATTATTGGCAGCATCTAAACCCCACAATTTATACAAAGGTTGTCCTTGTTTCTTTGCCCAAAGGTCGTTGGCGGCAATGTCCAAAGCACATAAAGCAAAAGGATGGTCGTCTTTGAGGTGCGGGTACATATCCGCCCAAAATTGTTCTGGACTTTGGAGGTCATAATTTTCAATGAGTGGACGAACAGCCTCTAATTGAGCCATCATTTTTGCCATCGTTACGCCATAATAAGGCGTTTCGGTAGCCTCCCCAAAACCACGAAAATCACCATCTCGAAGCTCGACAATAAGCGTAAGTTGCACATCACGAGACTCGTGCGTAATGGTAAAAGTATGACGAAGTTTTAAATTGAATTGATGAAGGATTAACTGCATGGAATGGTTTGATTTGTTTGGGCTAAGTTAGGGAAGATTTTGATAGGTTGTGCTTTTACCGTTTGATAAATTGGGATTGGGGATGTTGGGGGAAATTGGTATGTTTGTAATAAAAAATATACTTTTTTTCAAAACCAATATATTCTCTAAATCCGTATGGTAGGAATTGACGCATACATTTACATTATAATATCATTACTTGGAGTTGCATATCCTCTATTATTACAAGTTATTGCAAGACTTGATGAAAAATATGATTCAGATAATATAGGAAATCTTTTTGATAAAGAACCAGAAGGTAATTTTTTTCCAGGGCAAACGCATGAGATTACTTTTATTTGGTTCAAGAAAAAATAGCTTGATTGGAAACCTTTATAAAATGGAAATTTGACTACTTTGTATCGTCATTAAAAACTTTCCTCCAAATAATATTTGGAAATCTTTACCAAAAAGAGATAAATTATCTCTCATGCGTTTGCCCTGATTTTTTTCGGTATTCTTTAATATCTTCATTAATCCTAATTGTAATTTGGAGTCTAAAAATTCAACCATTTTATCAAATAGATGGAATGATTTTTTTAATAGATAATTCTGCAAAAATATTATTGGCTTTAAATACCATTTTTTTAGTTAGCACATTTTTCTTTTTTGTAAATAAAATTCTGATTTACTATACTCCATCAAAATTTATTAAATATTTAATTTCTAAGCATAATAATTCAAATAACGAGTTCATTTATTTTGAATCATTGGCAGATATTCTATTACAGTCCATAAAAAGACAGAATAAGACCCATGCATTAACATTATCCCAGTTTTTTAATTCTGCATTTTACCTTGAAAGAAAAAAAAACAGGAATAAACCTACTCTCTACCCAGAAATATACTATGAAGTTGTTTACAAATTAATTGAAGAGTTAGCTATATTAAAAGAAAAGAGAAATTATCCATTAGAATATCGAACAGGAGGTAGTGTATGGCTTTTAGGAGAATTAACAGATAGCCAAGTTTCAGATCAAACTTATACATGGTTATGGAGAAACCTTCGGCTCGCAATTCATTATTTGCAAGAAGATATGATTGTTTCGCATTGGGAAAATGCACATAAATTTTATTCACTTAGTCTTCCCTACATATATGAACAACGGACCTATTCTGCTGAAACTTTTCAAGTTAAAAACAGCGAAGAAGTCAATAATCGTAAATTACAAAGAGAAAGGTTTATTGAATTTCATTATGCTTTGGGTGGTTTACTTTTATACAAAAAAATGTACACTTGTATAAAAAGAATATTTAACTATACTGATAGTGAGCCACCGAAGTACGAATTGCTTCCAGAATCCATGAACAAAATCTTTAAGTTTTATTTTGAAGTTTCAGACCCTTATGATAGAAAGTTTAATTGGATTTCAAGCCAATATTCTTTTCCGGATCAGAGTGGACTCAATTCTGATGGTATTGTTAAACAGTATATTTCATCTTACATGGCATTACTATTCTTAAGACAATATACTCTTATTCCATATTTGACAATAATGAAACCTTTAGAATACCCCCGCATTCCAGAATCACAAGCTGAGAAGAAAGAATGGATTGATGGACTTGATTACTTTAAGGAGTTAGTTTCAGAACATCTGGAAAATACTGAAATAATTAGTAAGTTGAATCTAAGTTTTCTTACACGCCAATGGTGTTTAGACAATAGCAAACTTTATCCATTAGATTTTATTGACAACTTTAAGGAAAATCTGGTATCGACACATGAAGAAAAATCATTAAATCTTCTAATTTCAGAAGAAAAGATATCACAATTTAACCAATCAACAAAAACAATACTTGAAAAAACTTTAGAAGAATATCAATTAATTAGCAATAAAGATAAAATTGAAGGGGAATCAGATAAATGGTATATTGGTGGGCAAAGAATGCTTCAAAGCAAAGAAGTATTTTCTGAGGATTCTAATACACATCATTTTAACTTTGATTCCATTTTAGCATCATTAATCTCAAGTAATATAAAAGAAGGTTTTGCATCAACGTTTCTCTTGAAGAAATCAAAGTCATACTTACTAAAATCCGAGGATATATTTCCTTCAATAGATAAACTTGAGATTAATGACCAACACGTACTAATATGCTTTGGATTTGACCTTGATTATTTTATTAATCAATTGAATATTCCCAATTTAACAAGTGAAAAATACAAGGACATTGATATTATTTCAGTTAATGGAATAGGCTTACATTATTCAACTATATATGTGTTAAAAAAGGTTGATTTACCAGTAATATCAACAATATCAGCATCTGAAGATCTAATACAAAAGTATTCGTTTAAAAAAATAAGTGATAATTTAAACTTGTACACATCTGTGATTGATTTGAATAAAACAACAGATGAAATATTTCAGGAAAATAACGAAAATGGTAAAGAAGAAAATGAAATAAAGAAATCGTTACTTTTAAGTATTCTAATTTCAACTGAGATACAATGGAAAAAAAATATTAATGTTATTAATATAATTCAATACTCAAAATATGAAAATAATGGATTAATAAACACTTTAGGTGAAATTAAACCATTTGGGAAATAGAAATTCCCTACTGATTCAAGCGTCCTTGCTTGAACCCTTCCGCTCTTCGAGATGTTCCGAAGGACAATCTCGAAGTTTAGATAAATCGGATTTCTAATCCTGTAAAATTGATAGCGGATTGAAATCCGATTCATCAAGCATTCGACATTGAAATGTCGAATAGCGTGTCCAACAAAAAACCTCCAAACACAAAAGTATTCGGAGGCTCCCGCTCTTCGAGATGTTCCGAAGGATAATCCCGAAGTTTAGATAAATAGGATTTCCAATCCTATAAAATTGATGCCGTTGATTAGTATTCTCTCATTCGTCCCGCCGTTGTTGCGAGTTTCTCGGGGTCGCCCAGACCAACAACTCGTGCGTAAGCAATCGGACAAACAATTTTACTCGTAACTAATTAATAATCATACATAAAACTATTCGTCCGATTGTTGGTGGAAAACACCAAAGGCAAAAAATCCCCTTTTCTTCGTAAATAATTGTTGCCTACTATTTTAAAATGACACCCAAAGAACTCATAGCACAGACAAGACTTTTAGACTCAACCGAATTGCCAAAATATTTGGTTGACCAGTTTGCTTTTAAACCAACTGAACCTTTGGAAGAAACTTCAATTGACTTAAATGCAGATTTTAGAATTGAAGTTGTAGAAGAACTTTTGCACGACTTTTCAATTAAAGACTTGACATTAATAAGACAACTTTATAGAGAAGAATTAGCTTGTGAACGTTTAATTTGGATACACGATAATATTTATCAATTATCATATTATTTGTTTCAACTCGGACAAATTGAAGATTGCTTTTTAATTTATGAAGCAAAATATCAAATTAAGCATATGGACATTGCCATAATGATGGACAGAGAAATGCTTACAGTTGGACTCAACATTGACAAAGTAATATTATTTGTTCAACAAACGTTTAGTGACAACCCTGAAATAAAAGAAAAATATCATGGAATGTTAGAGGAACTAATAGACCTAAAAGAAAACCCCGACTGTGATAGTGAAGAATATAAAAAATATATTAGAGGCTATTTTTGGGGACACGAAAATCAAGAAACTGTAAACACAAATGAGCCAAGTATTCAAACATTTTTAAACCAAGCTTCAACGACAAATGAAAGCAAAAAGCCTTGGTGGAAGTTTTGGTAGTTTTTCGTCTTGCTGGACGAAAAACAGCAGACAAATTAGATTTGGCATCATTGGAGATTGAGGAATATTACCTCAATATTTGTTCTTTATTGTGACGCATCGGTTCGATTCAGTTCGGACTCGACGTTATAAATTTGGCTATGAATAAAACACTCCCCAACAACGCCAAGCCTTTTTCGTTATAGACAATGTTAAGGAAATTACTTATAAATGAAAGCTTTGATATAACATCTTTAATTAAACAAAAAAATGAAAAAATTTATGCTTGATATCCAATTAAATGGATTGGACAATGAAACAAGAATGAAACTACTCCCAAGAGAGCAGGAGGTTGTAAAAGAGTTAGAACAAAATGGGACAATTGTAGATAACTTCATTAAACTTGATATGTCTGGAATTTTTATTGTGATGATGGCGACTGATGCTGAGGATGTGCATTCAAAACTTTCAACTTTGCCATATTACCCATATATGAAAATTGAAATTATTCCTGTGAGGGTGGTTAACAGCATTAATCAATAACACTTGCTTGTCGTCCCCATCTGGTGCAAGTGTTAAGCGTAGCGTCACTTGTACCTAAAATCTATTCGGTTTGTAACTGAATAATAAAACTTGCTCTCTATTTGGCTTCAGTTTCAGCAGGCGAATATCTATCAGTTTTTGTACCTAACTTCAACTTTATATTTTCAATCAGAAGCGGTTCCAGGCAGACGAAATACTATTTCCCAACCTGCACAAAGCCCTGCAAGTTAGCGGTCAGGCTAAACGACCTAAATGAATTTATTAACCTAATTAATAGAGTAACTTGTAATGATTTCAATTAAAGAGTTAAACAAAGACAAACTTGAAGATTTCTTTCAATACTTGACAATTCACCTTTCAGAAAATGGGCTAAACGGGAAAACACTTTTTCAACCACTTTCTAACCAACAATCTACTCTTTCCAACGAATGGAAGTTAAAATTTGAGGAAGGAATGAATAAAGAGTGTGATGAAATTGGCTGGAGGAAAATTTGGATTGCAATAAATAAAGAAAACAAAATTGTTGGTCACATTGACATTCGTTCAAACAATCAGTTAAATGCGGAACATAGAGCACTTCTTGGGATGGGAGTTGACAGTAATTTTCGTAGTTTAAAAATTGGTCATAAATTATTGGAATTCATTATTGAATATTGTAGAAGAAATCACAAAATTAGTTGGATTGATTTAGAGGTTTTGACAAATAATATTCCTGCAAAAAGTCTTTACGAAAAAATGAATTTTGAGCAATTGAGTGTAACAAAAGATATGTTTAGAATAGACAACATTTCTTACGACTATACTTCTATGACTTTAAATGTTGAAAATTAAAAACCCATCTGGTGCAAGTGTTAAGCGTAGTGTCACTTGTATCTAAAATTTATTCAGTTTGTAACTGAATCATAAAATTTGCTCTTCGAAATATTCCGAAGGACAACTCTGGGACGCATAGCATTGGAAATCCTATAAAATTTTTAGCGGATTGAAATCCGATTTATCACGCTATTCGACATTGAAATATCGAATAGCGTGAAAATCAAATTACTAAACCTGTGTAAATCTCTGTCAAATCCCACAAATCTGTGGTCTATTGATTCTCACAAGAAAAACTTTCCCGTTTCCGTTTCCAAAAACTTAGCAAAATCAATTTCTTCCTGTTTGATAAAACCAGTTTTCGGTAATTTTCCGTCCGCTACCATTTCCACAACTGCTACGATAGAGGCTGCCGTTGTCCAAGAAATAGCTCGCCAATGTTTGCCGTCAATCATTTTAGGCGAATAAGCACGATAAAATTCCTCTCTTTCCAAAGACTGATTTTTCCATCCTTCCACTACCGCATACACATATACTACGTCTTCTTGCACGGGCGGTTTGGCTTCGGTCAGGATTTCTTCAATCAATTCTCGACGATTTTTTAGGATTAATTCGTACAACAAAAACTTCATCAATTTCCCGTGTCCAGGGTAACGAATTGTTTTATAATTGAGCGTATCCACTCGTCCTTCGTAGGTTTCACACATTGTTCCGAGTCCGCCCGAAGTGCTAAAAGCCTCAAATTCATTACCTTCGATATTGATGTATTCCAAACCGTCGAGAGCAGATACTAATTTCTTTTCGCCGTTGTGAATCACCTCGCAATCATTCAAATATTCGTTAATTACTCCCGCAGGCGACCACGTGAAGGAATATCCTAAAAGTCCATTTGGATATTTAGGCAATGCTCCCACTCGTAATTCTATGTCACGAAGCTTGGTAAAACGATTGGCTAAATCTGCCCCAACGATGCCGATAAGTCCAGGGGCAAGTCCGCATTGTGGAGCTAAAACGGCTTTACTTCCCTTTGCAGCCATTTCTCTAATAGCGGTCGTTGTGGGAACATCTTCCGTCAAGTCGAAATAATGTTTTCCTGATTCATAAGCAATTTGAGCAATCGTCAAATTCAAATTATAAGGCATACACGATACGACGGCATCGAATTGAGGAATCAGTTTTTCCAGTAAAACTTTATCCGAAACATCGCCTTTGATAACCTCAAAAGGCAATTCTGTGGCAGGTTTTTGTTTGTCTAAACCTTTGATTTCAAAACGTTTGGACAAAAGCGTAGCTACCAATGAGCCAACTTTGCCCATTCCAATTACTAAGATATTTTGCATGATTTTGTGGGGGGATTATGGCACCGCAACGGCGGACCGTGCAGATGACGCAGATGCTTCGCAACGCAGATTTTCGCTAATTTTTTTATTTGAATACAGTATTACTGAAAAATCGAAAAAATCATTTTTAAAAATCTGTGAAAATCTGTGTTGCCGATAGGCATCTGTGTCATCTGTGTGCCAATATTTTAACGTTTAGTCATTTCAAAAAGATTCGTAGCTTGTTCACCTAAAAAGCCGTCAAACCAAATCTTCTGACCATCATTTTCGAGGTAACCACGTTCAGCTAATTCGTAATAAGCATACGACCAACGAAGCGTTGTTTCAGAACCATCGGCATCAATGACAGGGCAATCTTCATCAATCGC
>JAAFIU010000282.1 GCA_013298805.1 Cytophagales bacterium
GTTTCAAAGCACTTTTAGTGAGGTTTGAATTCTCAGTCAAAAATTGGGTTGCGTTGCATTTTATCGCATTCTCAGTCATTTTTTTACGTAAAATCAATAAAAAAATAAAAGTTTAAACAGCTTCATGTTATAAGTTTTTCGAAAAATATTTATTCTAACATAATTATAAATTTAGATGTGTATTCTGTTATTTGTACTATTTTTAGATTTTTATTCTAAAAATGCTTATTACATGAATTAATTTGGAATTTAAGTCTAAATTGAAGATAATCTAAATTTGTTTTTTCTGATAGACAAGTGTATTTTTGACTTAGAATAAAACAATAACACATATCATGAGTCAGAAAATACAAATATTCGATACTACTTTACGTGATGGAGAGCAAGTACCAGGTTGTCAGTTAAATACGGAAGAAAAATTGCAGGTTGCAGAACAGCTGGAACTGCTGGGGGTTGATATTATTGAAGCTGGTTTTCCTATTTCATCTCCTGGAGATTTTCGTTCGGTAGAAGCAATTGCGAAGTTGGTAAAGAATGCGACGGTTTGTGGTTTAACTCGTGCTAAAAAAGAAGATATTGATGCTGCTGCTGCGGCATTAAAACACGCTAAATATCCACGTATTCATACGGGTTTAGGTTCGTCGGATACGCACATTAAATATAAGTTCAATTCAACTCGTGAGGAGATGATTGAGCGTGGTATTTGGGCGGTTAAATACGCTAAGTCGTTTGTGGAAGACGTTGAGTTTTTTGCAGAAGATGCTGGTCGTGCGGACTTGACATTTTTGGCTCAATTGATTGAAGCGGTAATTAAGGCAGGAGCAACCGTGGTTAATTTACCTGATACAACGGGTTATTTATTGCCACATCAAATGTTCCAGCGTATTAATTATTTATTTGAAAACGTACCGAATATTCACAAGGCTACGATTTCAATGCACAATCATAATGATTTGGGATTGGCTACGGCTAATACAATCGCAGGTATTCAAGCAGGTGCGAGACAGGTTGAGGTAACAATTAATGGTATTGGAGAGCGTGCAGGAAATACGTCATTGGAAGAAGTTGCGATGATTTTGAATGTTCATAAAGATTTGGGTTTCCATACGGGAATTAACGCTCAACATTTATTTCCATTCTCAACGTTTGTGTCTGGTTTAATGGGAATGCCTGTTCAAGCCAACAAGGCAATTGTTGGTGCAAATGCCTTTGCTCACTCGTCGGGAATTCATCAAGATGGTTTCTTGAAACATTCTGAGAATTATGAAATTATGAAGCCAGAAGATGTAGGCGTTCCTTCATCGGCAATTGTTTTGACTTCTCGTTCGGGTCGTGCGGCACTTCGTCACCGTTTGCAATTGATTGGTTTTGATTTTGAAAAACCAGAATTGGATAAACTTTACACACGTTTCCTTTTAATGGCTGACGAACGTAAGCAGTTGAATGATGAGGATTTGAAGGAATTAGTGGGTTAAAGTTACTGGTACACAGATAAAATAGATTGGACACGGGTTAATATTTAATCCGTGTCTTTTTTATGATGTCTTTACCACAAAAAAGCCGTCCCCAGATACTCTGAGACGGCTTTTTCATAAACCCTAAACCAAACTAATTTATTGTTTTCTAAAAGTATTTACTTCTTTTTCTTTTCTTCTTCTTTTTTCTTCGTCACAACTTCTCCCTCTTTTAATTTCTTAGAAACTGTAATATAAGGTCCTGAAATAATGGTTTCTCCGTCTTTTAATCCAGAAAGAATCTCAATGTTTTCAAAGTCCGAAATACCCGTTTTTACTTCTCTTAATTTTGCTTTGTTGTCTTTATCAACTACAAAAACAACTTCTTTAATCTTGTCTTTCTTAATAACTTTTTCTGGCTCTTGATTATTGTCTGCTTCTCCTTCTTTTTTATCGCCACCATCAGTTTTTAATGATGGGTCACGGGTTGTTACAGATGCAAGTGGTACTGATAGTACGCCATTTTTACGGTCAGTGATGATTTCCACCGATGCGGTCATGCCAGGTTTTAAAGGATATGAGCGTTTTCCAATAATTAAATCTGAGTATGATTGACGTAAAACTCTAATTTTTACTTCAAATTCTGTTACGGCATCGGTTGAAACTGCCGCTGCGGAAGTAGTGCCGAGTCCGTTGGCAGAGCTGGCAATTTCATACACAACACCTTTAAATTTACGTCCTGATGAACTGTAAGAATCAACGTCAATAATTACGGTATCATTCATTGAAACTCGTGTAATATCATTTTCATTTACATTTACACGTACTTCCATTTTATTCAAATTGGCAATTCTCAATAATTCTGTTCCTGCCATTTGTGAAGTACCCACCACACGTTCACCCAATTCTACATTCAATTTTGAAACTGTTCCACTTTGTGGGGCATAAATAGTCGTTTTAGTCAAATTGGTACGAGCTTCTTTCAAGGCTGCTTCTGAACTTTTTACGTTGAAGCTGGCAGCTTGAACATTTGCTTTTGCTGACTCAAGGTCTTGTTTTGCTACAAGGTATTGTGAATTATATTGGTCGAAATCGGCATCAGAAATTACTTTATCGTCGTGTAAACGCTTGTTGCGGTCGTAGTCAATTTTGGCTTTTAATAAACGAGATTCCGACTGTGACTGAATGGCTTTAGATTGCTCAACAGAGGCTTTTGACGAATTTACCTGAGCTTCTGCACGAGCCAAAAGAGATTCATAATTATCGGGTTTGATTTTCAAAAGTAATTGTCCTGCCCTTACAGAATCGCCTTCATTTATATAAAGACCTACGATTTCACCCGAAACGTCTGGCGAAAGTTTTACTTCAATTTCGGGTTGAATTTTTCCAGAAGCAGATACTCTTTCAATGATGTCTACTTTTTTAGCTTTTGTAAATTCTACTTCAGTAGTAGGTTCTTTACCAATGAGTCCTTGTTTCTTGGCGATAAATAAGCCAATTCCTAAAAGGACAACAATGCCCCCGAGTATCAACCAGATTTTATTTGAAGATTTCTTTGCCATAATTTTTGTGATTTAGTGATTTCGTAATTGAGTGAATATGGAAAAACATTGATTATGAAAAATTACAAATTCAATCAATTAAAAGGTAAGCGGTTTATTTTGATAATAATCTAAAATTTTAGTTCTGAAAATAAAGTCGTATTTAGCTTGTACAAGGTTTCCTTTGGCCTTGTCAAGATTTGTTTTTTGTAAACTATAACTTACAAAGTCAATTGCTCCTGCATTGAAGCGACTATCTGCGGCTCTGAATGACTCCTCTAAGGCAGCAACTTGAATAGTTAAGGCATCATATCTTTTAGCCGCATTATTGAGGTTTGTATATGCTTGTTCAATGTTTTGTCTTAAAGTCAAGCGTGCCTGTTGAGCGTTTAAATTAGCATTTTCTTTCTGAATATTTGCTCTTGAAACATTACTTCTATTAGAGAATTTACTAAAAATTGGAATGCTTGCATTAACCCCAAAGCCGTAGTTGAAAGTATTGCCAAGTTGTTTGAAATAACCAGTTGTTCCATTTTCTACAGGAACATTATTTGTTGTCGTTACGATGAGTGGAATGTCCTGACCTTGGAATTTAACAATGCCTAAATTTTGATCAGAAGTTACAGACTTAACCGTATAATCTTTTTGGGCATTTGACTGATTTGCTCCCAAATTAACACTTCCAGTAATAATAGGTAGAAAGCCTGCACGTGCGATTTCTATTCCTTTATCAGCTCCTTTGATGCGTATATCAGCTGCTTTAATAGCAGGTTGGCTTTCTTGAGCTACCTCAAATATTTTACCAATTGTTGCATCATAACCCGTTGTTGATGGCGTTGGAACAGAAATTCTATCCACCTTTACATCAGAAATATTTTTATCATTTAATAATTGTAAAAGAGAAAGTTTAGCCAAATCTAAAGTGCTTTGATTATTGATAACCGTTGTTTCTTCAGTAGCTAATTGAGCTTTCAAATCAAATAAATTTGATTGAGCCAATGACCCAGCTTTTACCAATTTGTCGGTTCTATCAATCTGTAATTGTGTAATTCCCGTTTGAGTTTTAGAAATTACCAATTGGTCTTCGGCATTCATAATGTTCAAATATGCCAAAACTACTTGTAACGAAATACTCTCTTTCATTGCCTGCAAATCAAGCTGAGTTGCTTGTAACAGGAGGTTATTTTGAGCTATTGTATTTTTTAATTGATGACCATTAAAAATGGTTACATTTCCTCCTACACTAAACTGATTGTAACTGATATTTCTATCAACGTAAGTGTTGGTGAAAGGGTCAAGGCTACGCCCAAAATTGAAGGATTCATTCACGTTACCACTTGCACCAGGCAATTGATTGAATCTTGATTGTTGTAATTGTAAACTGTTTAATAATACTTGATTTTCGCTTTGTTTAACGGAAATATTATTTTTGAGAGCAATACTCACAGCCTCTTGTAAACTTAATCGTGTTTCATTACCGCTTGCTTGTACAGCATTTTGAGCTTTCGTTTGGAAAGTTAAACAGGTAATTGTGAGGGCGAATAATAGGAAACGATTCATGTGTTTTTTCATTTGATGATTCAATGTTACGAATGATAATTTTTGATTTAAAAAAGTTTAGGATAAACGGCTATCTCTCATGGATAAATGGAAATATGAAGATATTTCGCTATTTGAGTGAATATTGAGCCATTTATGGCCTTTATAAACTTCTATAAATATTTCAAATAATGAACCAAATGAGTTAAGTGCTTGATTGATAGTTTTTTATGTATATTCTGTCAAAAAGAAAAGTGTCCGATTCCGAACACTTTATTTTTATAATCGAACATTTCATTTTAGACTAAAGTCTGTGTTACTACTGTATGATACGATAAATAGCTTTGGCGGTTTGTCGAGAGAACGCATTAAAATGCCACCATTCGTAGGCGATGGGCATATAACCTGCCGCTTTCATGACCGACCTCAAAATTAAACGGTTATTGATTTGTTTTTCGCTTAATTTTTTAGTTTTCAAAAAGTATGATTCCTTTTTTGGATAGGCTAATTCCCCGAAATAATCATACTTTGTTCCCATGTCCAACGGAGTACCGTCCGCAGTAGCAATCGTTAAATCAACAGCACTTCCATAACTATGAATTGAACCTTCTGCCGATGGATTAGCCACGTATGTTGAACGCTCTCGGGGAGCATATTGAGGTAGTGAATTCCAAAGAACTTTTTGGAAATGAACAGGTCGTCCTCCATCATAAACCAAGAGCCGATAATTAGGATATTTTCTCTGGAGTAATTCACTGGCTTTTGCCAACATTTCAGCAGGACGCTTTTGCATAAAACATTGCGTGATACAACCGTAAATGTCTTTTCCAACAAAATTGTCCGTGCTTGAATATTTTAATTCTACTAAAATAGAAGGGTCAATTTCTTGAATATTTACTAATCCTTGCTCACGCATTTTTTGTTCATATTCACAGACTTGTTTTG
>JAAFIU010000177.1 GCA_013298805.1 Cytophagales bacterium
GCAGGAATCTTCTAATAATCAGGGACAATTAGTCCGTTCTATTGGTTTAACCTCAGCAATCGTTTTAATTATTAGTTCTGTCATTGGGACAGGTGTTTTCAAGAAAGTTGCTGCCATGTCAGCCGAATTACAATCGCCAATTTTAGTGTTAGTGGCTTGGTTGTTAGCGGGTTTAATTAGCTTGGCAGGCACATTGTCCAACGCAGAAGTTGCCAGTATGTTGGCCGATTCGGGCGGTGATTTTGTGTATTTCAAGAAAATTTATAACCGATTTTTTGCCTTCCTTTTTGGCTGGACAAACTTTGCGGTGATTCGTACCGCTTCCATTGCTTCCATTGCGTATGTGTTTGCCCAGTCATTGAATAGCCTCATTCCTTTTCCTCAAACATCAAAAGCCTTAGCCGATTTTAGTTTTTTAGGTTTGCACCTTTTTGATAATTTGAGCGTAAAAATGGTTGGAATTTCCTTAATTATTTTCCAGACTTATTTCAATTATCGAGGACTAAAATTAGGTGAAAATCTTAGCCGAGTATTAACTGCTTTGATGCTTGTCGCTATGTTAGTAATTATTGTTTTGGGCTTAACTTCGAGTGTAGGTAATATTGAAAATATCACGACGAATAGTGTGAAATATAATGCCGATACCATGTCGGGTTCGATTCTGTTTAAAGCTTTGGCTTTGGCGTGTTTGAGTGCTTTTTGGGGCTATGAAGGTTGGGCAAGTGTTGGTTTTATTGGGGGAGAAATGAAAAATCCGCAACGCAATTTACCTATGGCACTTATCTTCGGAACATTAATGGTGATGGGGGTTTATTTGCTCATGAATTTTGTGTATCTCTATATTTTACCAATTGACGAATTTATCAATATTTACGAATCTAAAAACGGAATTGCTGCCGTAGCTGTTGTAAACCGCTTTTTGGGGTCGTGGGGGAGTTTGTTGATTTCGTGTTTGATTTTGGTAGCCACTTTCAATTGTTCGAGTACAACGATTCTTTTGGCTTCGAGATTATTCTACGCTATGGCTCGTGATAATATGTTTTTCAAGAAAGTAGATTATATCCATCCGAAATATAATACGCCTTCGAGAGCCTTATTTTTACAGGCAATTTGGACTTCGCTTTTGGTGATGTCGGGTACATTCGACCAGTTGACGGATATGCTGATTTTTGCGGCGTTTATTTTCTACGGAGCCACGGCTTTGGGTGTATTTATTCTGCGTAAAAAAATGCCCGATACGTATCGTCCGTACCGAGTAATTGGTTATCCAGTTGTACCTGCTATTTTTATTTTATTTTGTGTTGCTCTGATTATTAACACATTAATCGAAAAACCACAAGAAGCACTAATCGGCTTGGGCTTAATGGCTACGGGTTTGCCGTTTTATTTTTATTGGACGAAGAAAAAATCGTAGAGACGTTTCCTGAAACGTCTTCGGACGAATAAATGGAGGATTAATATTTTTCGATTTGTTCTTCTGCAAGACGTTTCAGGAAACGGTTTCGAGTAAATAAATGGATGATTTAGATTTGTTCTTCCGTCAGACGTTTCAGGAAACGTCTCTACGTTGCAATGCGGTCTGACTATCGTCTGACCGAGTCGATACCTCAGTCAGACGATAGTCAGACTGCTATTTAGTTTTAAACTTTCGGTAAGGTTGGGCAAATTTTTACGAATCTTATTGATTGATTATTATATGGATCAGTTACGCTAAAAGTCATAAACTGTAACAGATAATCCATTTTTAATTAAAGTTTTATTAATTAAAGGTTCAATGTTATCCCAAGTTCCACCTGCAAGCCCACAACCGATACGAGGCATATGTATTGTTGCATCATTTTTAATCGCAAATTCTGTAATTTTTGCAAGCCCAGATAATACTGCTTCATATCGAATAGGAGGCTTTCCTTCTTTATCTTTATAAATTTTGAATTGTCCAATTAAGTTAGCTACCCAAAGGTCTGATTCTACTTGAACAAATTGAACTTCTCCTAACATAAAGCCATCTTTTGAAGCAAACCATTCTTTATATTTTATCTCTGGTTCAGCCCAACGTTTTGAAATTGCTAAAACAAATCCTTTGCCCCATGCCCCAATATCATTACAGATATGGACTATTTTTTGTTTTTAGATGAGACAGGTGCAGTTGCATCTCCTTTTAGATATTTGATTTCGCTTTCCATGATATTATTATTTATAAAATGATTTTGTCACTTCGATTAATCCTACAATATTTTTATTAAACTCCTCTAAATCTTCAGCTAAAACCCATATTTCATTATGAATTTTATCCCCTACATTTTGAATAGTATATTTTTCTAAAAAACCATTTTTTACCTCAAATTTTGTTACAAACCCAGCTCCATAAGCTGGAACATTCCATTCTTTTGAAATTTGAATTGCATAGTCTTCATTCATTACAGGGTAAAAAATAGGTTGTTCAGGTAATCGTGGGGGGAATTTTTTCCAACCAGATTTTTCAATTAAATCTAATTCCTTTTGACCGACAGGGCGGAATAAAGTTGTTGTCATTGTATGTTTCGTTTAATATTTTACCTCGCTGACCCTAATTTGCAATTGGGCGTCGTTTGTTCTTGCGTCTGTGACGTATATTTTACTCCAATGGGTTAAAACCCATTGCTACAATGTTGTCCATCCCTACGGGATTTGTTGGGACTTGTAATAGTTCCGTAGGAACGCCTCATTCTGTAACAACGGATTTTAATCCGTTGCTTTTATAGTAAATAATTATCCTTAACCCCTTGAAAATCAATCTCTCTCAAGATTTTTCCATTCTCAAAAACAGTCTGTAAAATATCCTCGCCGTCTTCGTTAAGGGCTTTGGTGATGTAGGTTTCGTTTTCTTTTATCAATTTCAAACGACCTCTTTTGCTCTTTTTGCCGTGGTCGGTTGCGGGGTCTTTATACACGTCACGGTCTTCGCCATTTACGGTTGCACAACTACATTTGAAGGCAAATTTTTGGGTATCTCTATGTACTTTTTGTAGCAATGCACCACCCATACCAAAAGCCACATTGTCGGCACTCCAACCGTGGTTTTTGAGGTGTTCCAAAATCTCACCGATACTTTCATAATTCACGCCATCGCCCTGTATAATTCTGATTTTTGGGTTCAGCACTTTGTAGCCTTTTTCATTGACAGTAAACCCAATTTTTTCGCCCAAAATTTGCGTACATTTTAGCACCACATCTTTTGGTTCTCCACTGTCGGGACGGACTACAAGCGTTCCGTTTCTCTGCAAAATTTCGTCCTTCAAAACCTCTCCCCAAATGTGTTCGCAAGCGTTATAAATATCGTAGCTATCACTCACGACGGCTACCAAACCTTCTGGATATTGTTGGAGCATATTTCGGTAGGCATCGGTTTCATTATCACGTCCCCAACTGGTAATAGTACTGTGTTCCGCCGCAGGAATACTGAAACCAAACATACCGTCGGGGGTATAATATTCTTGAATAAAAGTTAACGCCGCAACGGTATCTGTTCCCATAAAATTAATCAAGTGAGCCGCTCCGCCAATGCCCGCACTTTGTACGCTACTGACACCCCTAAAACCAAAATCATGGAGTTTGAAGTCAATCGTGCTTGGGTCGCCAGTTTCGTTTAAATATTTTGTAATCAGGGCTTTAACTTCTCGGCTGATAGTTGCTACTGTACACGGATACCACAATTGGAGCAAGAGCGTTTCCAAGAAATTAGTGAGCCAAAAACAATTTGGGTCGGTGTTTTCAATGGTCAACATCACGTTGTGCGTCGGGACAACTGTACCTTCCGCCACCGCTTTTATGCGTATGGGTAAATGTCCGTTGTGGGTGTGTAAAATGTATTCCCAACCTGCTTTGTTGAATAGTGCTGGATTGCCAAAATGGGCAGCGTAGATTTTATCAGCACGGTCGATTTTCTCTTGGGTAACCACTTGTCCTTCGAGATATTCTTTTAATAAATACTGTAATCCAAAGAAAGTTACGCCTTCAAATTCACCCCCACGACTCTCGAAATAGCTATAAATTTGACTTGTTCCCGCAGGATATTGTTTATAATGACTCAGTTTATAACTGTCGGTCAATAAGATTATATTTGGTTGCATGATTTTAGTTTTTTAGTTTATGCTTTGAGCATGATATTTTATTTGTTCAGACAAATTTCCCTTTCAATAATCTCCACAAAACTCGATGTTCAGCCACAAAATCTTCCTCTATCATATCACTAATTTTAAACCATTTCAGTTCAGCAATATCATCTTGAGCAATGGCTTCTCCCGAGATATAATCAGCCTTAAAAAGCGTAGTGATGATTTTATCGACTTCGTGTCTGTATCGCCAATCGTCAATTCTTGCCGTGCCAACGTATTGCAAATTTCCCACTTCCACACCTGTTTCTTCTTGGGCTTCACGGGCGGCGGCTTGTTCAAAATTATCATCCGTTGGGTCAACAAAACCACCAATAAATCTGAATAACGTTTGATGTGGTTTTCGTCCTAATAAAAGTTCGTCACCTTTCACAATGGCAACATCCACCGTTGGAAATGCTTTTGGGTATTGATTATAGGCGGCAAAAATTACCCCTGCTCTAAAATCTGGACTTGCTTTTGTCTCCTGACTAACTTCCTTTCGGATTTCTGTGCCTGAGAAATTGGCAATTTGCTCTATTTCGGTAGTTTCAAAATTACCTGAGTAAGCACTTCGAAAACTATCCCGACCACCGTATAATAAAACCTCACCAACGGGAGCAACTTCTCTGATTCGTTTGTCCAATTCTCTGCTCCAATCGGTATCGTAAGGCATATCTGGCAAAGCCAAAACGGTTACATTGGGAAACAATTTTAAAATCATTTCCTTGCGTGTAATGAAATCAAGCGGGTTTTTCTTAGTAACTAACACGGGCGTAACGCCTAAAAAAATAATAACTCGTTTATGATTATCAATTACTCTCTGAATTAATTCTTGATGAGCGACGTGCAATTCTGGCACTTGAAAACGCCCAACAATAACGCCTATTTCTTGTATGTTTTTCATGATTTTTATACTAATAAATTATTCACTCAATCACAATTCACTCAATCACTAATTGGCTACACTAACTCCAAATAAATTCCTTCCTTCATCAAAACCTCATATCGTTCTCTATCGAATTCGTAATAAGAGGCGGCTTTGTGGGCTACGTTTTGTTGTTTTTCGGATAATTGTTTGAGAATTTGCATGGATAATAATTTCTTTCTAAAATTCCGACGGTCGAGCGATTTTCCTAAAATGGCTTCGTACAATTGTTGCAATTGCGGAATGGTAAATTTGGCATTCATCAACTCAAAACCAATGGGTTGATACCTGATTTTTCCTCTGATTCTGTCAATGGCAGTTTGTAAAATTTGGGAGTGGTCAAAAGCTAAATCTGGGATTTCTGAAATATCTCGCCATTCAATTTGTAATTCATCGTTGCCTGCAATCAATTCAAAATCAGCCGTTTTTACCAGTCCCATGTATGCCACCGAAATCACTCGCTCACGTGGGTCACGGGAGGGCAACCCAAATGTAAAAAGTTGTTCTAAATACACTCCCGAAATATTGCCTTCTTTCTGTAAAACACGTTCGGCACAACTTTCTAAAGATTCTGCTTCGTCAACAAAAGCCCCAGGTAAAGCCCACATTTTAGCAAAAGGCTCACTTTTTCGTTGAATAAGCATCACTTTTAGGCTTTGTCCGTCAAAACCAAAAATAATGCAGTCCACCGTAATGGCTGGGTGCGGATACTGATATGTATAAAATTGCTCTTCCATTTTGTTTCAATGCGTAATTATGACACAAAGATTGGTAATTAAATTTTTACTTCCAAACATTAAAGCGTAAATTTTACACAATGAATTTTAAAACATAAAAATACTGCCAATGTTCAATGGCAGTTTTTAAGGTAGGAGGGGGAAGTCGAGGTAAATATTTTTTTCAAAAATTGTCTCAATTTTATTTTAAAATACATTGTTCATCAAATTAAAATTCTGAATTTCAATATTATGTCAGCAAAATTTTTAAAACTAAAAATGGCTCGACTTTTTACATAAGCCTCTTTTTTGTTATAAATTCGCTTTATGAAAGCAAAAGTTATGGAATGGCTTAAAAGATATGGGTGGGCTGAAATTATTTCGATAAGTTTCACGGTGTTATCTTCTTGGCTTGCTTTTAAGCTGACAAACAGTAAAATTACAACGGCTTTGGTCGGTACTTGGGTAGGTAATATTGGCTATTTTGGAACAATTTTGATAAGAGATATATTGTTAGCAAAGAAGAAACTAAAAGCTATTGATAAAGATTATTCTCTTGAAACTTTCTATAAAAATACTCGTGCTTTATTCGTAGAATTTGGAATTGCAGAACTATTTGATAGCTTTTTTATTCGCCCAGCGTTGATGTATTTTTTGCCAATTTGGATGAATAATTTCTCGGTTGGCGTTGTGCTTGCTAAACTCTTAGCGGATATTACTTTTTATATTCCTGCCATTGTAAGTTATGAATTGTCGAAGAAGAAATTGAGGAATTTTGAATGAAATAATATTTCGCAGATAACGGACACTCTAAGTGTTTTGCTCTATTGAAGTCAATGAGTTCTTATCGTAAAATCCTTTTTAATCTGCGTTACCGAAGGTATCAAGGCGGACGGCGAGTCTCATCAGCGTACCAATATCTCATTCAAAAAAATCATTGTGGAAATTTAATAAAAATACCTCATGAGTTGCCCGAGTGATAGCGGTATATAGCCAACGGATAAAATCTTCATTGATTAATTCATCCGTTAAATAGCCTTGGTCAATAAAAACGGCATTCCACTGCCCACCTTGCGACTTATGACAGGTCAAAGCATAAGCGAATTTTACTTGTAAAGCATTCAAATAAGGGTCTTTTCTGATGGCTTCGTTCCGTTCTTTTTTATTAGTGATATGCTCGTAATCCTTTGAAACGGACTCGTAAAGGGCTTTATTTTCATCACGAGACATGGCTGGTGTATTAGAATAAAGCGTGTCCATCAATACTTTTGCTTCGATATGTGGATGCTCTTCATAATCTAAAAGCCTGAGTGTAAGGGTTGTAAATCTAAACCCGTGAATTTCTTCTACACCTCGCATTTTCATAATTTCCACAAAATCTCCGTTGGCTAAAAATCCCGCAGGTGAATCCTCTCCAAGCCAATGATAATTGTTTTTGACAATCATCAGTAAATCACTCGTGGCAAGTTCGTCTTCTTGGGCGAAAATTCTTTGTCGGATATAACGATTATACTGAACGGCAGTTTTATTGGAACGAGTAAGAATAATGGTATTTTCACGGTCAAATTTTCGGTAGGCATAGTTCAATCCATCTTCTAATTTTTCGCCCGTCATTTTATAAAAATCCCGAAATCCCTTTGTCGTAAAACTAATTTGTGTCGTTTCAGTTTTTAGTAAATTTCTCAAATTGGTGGCATTAAATAAAATACCCGAATCCGCATCTTGACGCATTACTTCGGTTAATTCTTGCTCCAGTACTCCCACATGAAATTGCCCTTCGAGATAGCTTTTTTTCAAAGCAGGCGAGTCTAATTTGCCTACGGGTGGTAACTGGGCGGTATCACCCACAAAAATCACTTTATTGCCGTTATAATCAGTTTCTGGATTGGTGAAGATAAATTCCATCAAATCGGTCAGAAGCCCAGCCGTGCCAAATTCGGCATCATCAGAAATCATGGATGCTTCATCGACGATAAAAACCGTATTGGTTGCGTAATTATTTTGACGCTGAAATTCAAGATTTCCCGTGAATTGGTTGGCTACTTGACGGTATATTTTTTTATGGATTGTTAAGGCTTTTTTCTTGGAATAATTACTCATTACCTTCGCCGCACGACCCGTAGGAGCAAGTAGCACTGATTTTAGTCCAAATTTGGGCAAAACCTTAATGATGGTACTAATAACGGTTGTTTTCCCTGTACCTGCATACCCACGCAATAAAAAGCACAACGGACCAAAGTCATCAGTATTGGTCATAAAATTATCCATAAGTTTGAATAATTCTACCTGTCCAGAAGTTGGCTCAAAAGGAAATTTTTGACGGAGTAGGAAGGAAGGGGTTGGGTTTTCGGTTGGCATTGAAACTTGTTTTCTCAAAAATAATCAAAAATACTTTATTTGGGCAATCTCTTCTGAATTCGGATTCGTTGGATTTATAAATTTTTAGAATGATTTAGTTGAGAATGTAAAGGATATTATCAATTTCTCAATCTTGAAAATCCAAAATCTTGATGCCCAGATTCAGAGATATTCTCTAAATCCGAGTAATCCTAAAATCCTACGAATCCCAATTCAGATGAATAATGTGTTGTAAATTCAACCCTCGAAAAGTATTTATTAAACAAATTCCTTGATAGTTTTTTAGGGCTTCAATCCTAATATCTTTTTCTATAAGCTCTTGTTTATCAAGTAATTGTTGTCTTTTTGTACCTTTCAATAAAGGCGTTGAAGGCGTAAACCAATTTTTACCATCATAAAAAGCTAAATTGGCGATGGTACAGTCGGTGATGAACCCATTTTTTGTCATAATTACTTCATCAACTTCTTGATTTTCAGTGAGTAATTTCGTTAAATAACTGCGGTCTGCATATTTGTAGGAATAATCCCAATCGACAATATCAACTAACTTTAGCGTTTTAATTTCTTTGTAAACGTAAGGAGCAAAGGTGATTTCTTGAATTTCTTCCGAATAAATCACACGACAACGAAAAATACCTTCTGAACACTCAGAAGGTATTTTTACGATATTTTCTAATTTCAAAGTCTCTTGACTACCAAATAAATCTGCTCGTGATGAATTAAAGCGATTATTATGGTATTCGATGTGTTGAAAAGCTCCGTTCTTGATTTGTATGGTTTCTAATAGTTGCATGGATTTTATAATCATATTGCAAAAATCACTCAATCACTCATTTTATCATTCACTCAATGTAACTGCCGCATAAATGCCAGTTTCTGCATTTTGCTTAAACGATTTCAGAATCCAGCCACCACCAATTACGTCGTTTCCTTCATAAAAAACGGCTGCTTGTCCAGGAGCAACACCCGAAACTGATTCGTGGAAATGCACTTTCATCTTTCCATTTTCTTCAAAAATTGTAGCAGGTGTTCCATCATCTTTATAACGTACTTTCGTAATGGTTTCGAGTGGTTTTTCAATAGACGCATATTTGGATAAATTTAATTGTCCAACCATCATTCCATCTCTTTCAAGGTCTTTATCTCGCCCGATTATTACTTCATTTGTCTCTTTTCTAATCTCGGTAACAAAGGCAGGATAGCCCA
>JAAFIU010000049.1 GCA_013298805.1 Cytophagales bacterium
ATGATGATACGGTCGATGAACAAGGCAATATTTCGTTTAGAATCCACTGTGAGCAGTGCGTCTCTATGGGCTACAAGATTTGACATAAGTTTATGGGAGATAAGACGTTAAGGGCGTTAGAGATTTCATTGAAGTATATTCATAAAAAAATCCTTTACAACCATTTAGTCGTAAAGGATTTTTATTTGGTAACAAAAAAATATACTTTTTGAAAAATAAATCACAATTCACTCAGTCATAATCCACTCAGTCATAATCCACTCAGTCACAATTCACTCAGCCACAATTCACTCAGTCATAATCCACTCAGTCACAATCCACTCAGTTACAATCCACTCAGTCACAATTTACCCCTTCACCGTTCTCTTCTCAATTCTTTTTTCGTAATCTTTTCCTTGAAAAATTCTTTGGACGTAAATTCCTGGCGTATGAATTTGAGCAGGGTCGAGTGTGCCAATGGGTACTAATTCTTCTACTTCGGCAATCGTAATTTTTCCTGCCGCCGCTGCCATTGGATTAAAATTTTGGGCAGTTCCACGGTAAATTAAATTTCCTGCGGTATCACCTTTCCAAGCCTTCACAATGGCAAAATCAGCTTTTAGCCAACGCTCCATCAAATACAGTTTACCGTCAAATTCTCGAATTTCTTTACCTTCTGCTACTTCTGTTCCCACGCCAGCAGGCGTAAAAAACGCAGGAATACCCGCACCACCCGCACGCATACGTTCTGCCAGTGTTCCTTGTGGTATTAAATCAACTTCTAATTCTCCTGCCAATAATTGACGCTCAAATTCCTGATTTTCACCCACATACGATGAAATCATCTTTTTAACCTGACGAGTTTGTAAAAGTAACCCAATACCAAAATCATCAACTCCAGCATTATTTGAAATACAAGTCAGATTTTTCACGCCTGTGCGAAGTAAAGCAGCAATACAATTTTCGGGAATACCCGACAAGCCAAAACCGCCCATCATAATTACTGCACTATCTTTAATATCAGCGACTGCTTCGTCAGCTCCCGAAATTACTTTATTTATCATAGCGTTGAGATTATTTTTATAGTAAGTGAAAAGCGATTTGTGACAAGCGAATACGCAAATGGACTGATATTCAACAGAATGTATCAACATTTTTTCGCAGGCCTGAATATTTTAAGTATAAAACAAAAAAGTCCTCAAAAATTGCTTAATGAGGACTTGAAGTGGTGGTCCCACAAGAAGTACACACAATACACAAAAGTCATTTATAATCAAGCACTTATAGCTTACACACATTTTTTGGTGCGGTCATTGATGCTACTTATCCAACATTTTCTCCATAAATGCCACTTGCTTTTTTAGTAATTCAATCTCATTATCCTTGCCTTGGATGATGGCTTTATAATAATCTTCTGAATTTGTTGAAACGGAAGTCACAACAGCAACAGTCTCAGTTTTCTTCACAAATTGGTCGCATAAATCAGCTAATAATAAAGGTCCAGATTTACGCACAAACCTATCTCCATTCAGCAATGGAAATCTTCTTAGTATCGCATTAAATGAAGTAACCCCAAGGTCACGATTTTGATTCAAAGCTCCATAAATACGGGTAGCATCTGCAAAGCCTACTTCTTGTGAAAATTGTGCAGCTTTCATGCCTGACCAATCTAAACATTCTTGTACAAGTGTCGATACGGGTAATTCGGAATTATAGGATGTCATTTCTTCTGATTTTTTCATTTTAGGTACAATTGTACTATTTTTTAGATAATTGTATTGACAAAAAGTATTTTTGTACTATATTTGCGGAAGTTAATCACAAAAACAACACAAATGTACTGTTAAAATTCATTTTACCATAATATTATCATGGGAAACAACACAGAAATCTATCAAACTGTACTAATGATACCCCAAAATGAGTGGTTATTAGTTAAAGCCCAACTAAGGGAGTTGCAAAACGCTACAAATCTACAAAAAGAAAATACACAAAAACAAACTCAAGAAGAGGAATATAACAAGGTAATTCCTTACGATGAAGCGTGTAAGTTTTTGGGGATTGGCAAACAAAGCTTAATAAGGGCGAAAAACGAGGGTAGAATTAAAGGAATCCGTGGACATTGCCGAGGCTATAGTTATCGTATGGGTGATTTAATACAGTACAAAAAGAATTTCGGCAGAAGGCAAAAGGTTGCGTAATTGATTCTATTTATTCTTCAATCAATAACCACAAACCGCTATGTCAGAAATCACAGGGTTGTGGATTCCCTTAGAATATCTACGAAATGATTTACTTACTGGTAACGAAAGATTGATTGTTTCATACATCAGATTCAAACAAGGAGCAGAGGGGTTTGATGGAAAAATAAGAGCAGTAGCCAATGACTTAGGAATAAAAGAAAACAGAGTTTCAGAGGCCATAACGATACTTATCAAAAAGGGTTTTTTAGAGCGAATAGATAGGATTATAAAAGTATCCGAAAAGTGGAAAGTATCCGAAAATCGGATAGTCTCCGAAAAACGGAAACATTCCGAAAAACGGAAACTCGAAAAGTATCCGAAAAACGGAAATTTTATATCCGAAAAACGGATACTTTCTGAAACTATACCATATAGTAATATTAAAACAATAAACAATGATAATAATGATGCAAAAAATGAAGAAGGAAAAAATGAAAAAACAAAAAAATCTTCTAAAGTTTCAGTCAAAAAAACATCATTGCCCGAGGTAGAATTCTTGGAATCAGAGTTTAAAGATTTCGCCGTTTTTGAAGACTATCTCAAACAGGCTCACCCAGAAATTGATACTGGTTTTTACTATCATAAAATTTCGTCGTGGATTGACAAGAACACTGGAAGATTAGCCAAACGTAAAATTTGGAAAAGTACAGTTCAACAATTTTTAGAGAACGATTACAAGAGAGGGGAATTAGTCACTACAAAATCAAAAGGTCATGCAAAACCAACATCTAACAATTATCCAAAACAAACAAGTCTCTTCGAACAGCCAGCCACAGCACCAGAACTGGACGACCTCATTAGTCAATATTTTGCCCAACAGTAGCGGACTAACTTTGACAGAATCGGAAAGTACAGGAATTGCCATGAGTTTGACGAAAATTGATTTTACCATTGCCTTGCAATCTGAAAAACTTTTCCAACTCAAAAACTCAATCGGGGAAGCCAATATTTTCAAATCCGTTTGTGCATTGCTCAAAATGTTCTCAGATGCCGCAAAGGTAAATAAACCGCTTTCGTCGGCAGAAATAATAATGTGTGCTGATTTCATAGTCAAAAAATACACTCACGAATCAATCGCTGACTTTGCACTCGCTTTAAAAGACGGGATTTTCGGAGGTCAAAAGTTTTACGGTTCGGTGACCATTGCAGACGTGAAGGAAACAGTGGAAAAATATTTTGAGATGAAAGCTGCGAAACTAAGAGAGTTTCACGAAAAAGCTAAAAATTCAAATATTAACACGGGAGACACCATAATTAGTCAATTGGTTCAATCTTATTCAAATGACTATTCAGAGACATTCAAGGAAAGATTTGATAGAGAAAAACGAGAGATTGCTCAAAGAAACTTAGATAGTTGGCGTGAAAAAATGAAAACGGTGGGCGGCATCCCGCTGGGCGGCACTCCGCTGGGCGACACCCCGCAAGATTTTACAAACCGATTTGAAACGATTAACCAACCACTTGAAAATGACGACTATAACCAAGAAACGACCCCAATGTTGGAAGGATAGGAAACCAATAAAGCCAAAGCACAATAAATCAGCACAATTGAAAATAGAAGACGTTTCTAAACCTGATGCAAACGCAACCACCACCGCCATTATTACCTACCTAAATTACAACGGTTGTATGGCTCGAAGAATTAATACACATGGCATCTATGACGCTAAACGTCAGACTTACAGGAAATTACACGGACAATCCAAAGGAACATCCGACATCATCGGAATGCAAAAAGGCTCAGGCCGATTAATCGCCATCGAAATCAAAATCGGCAATGACAGCCTATCCCCCGAACAACACGGTTTTCTCAACGATGTTGAAGAAGGCGGCGGAATAGCCATGATAGCCAAATCATTCGATGATTTCCTAAAACGCTGGGAATATCGGAAAGCCAACGGAAAGATTTAAAGGAGTATGAAAAAATAAAAATAGCTCAAAATATAGATGTTAAAGGCTATAAATATAGAAAAAGAATGAGCTACGGAATAGATTGTAAGCTTCTTTCGAAATCCCGCTGTTTGAGCGCAGCGAGTTTCGGGATTTCTTGATTTTTTTGCGGCCGCCGCTGCGGTTACTTTTTGTATCAAGACAAAAAGTAAAAGACTAACAATTGCTAAGAATTATATTTTTCAACATCGGTATCCATCCAAGAAAGCCATAAGCGAAATGGCTGAAACGTTATAAAGATCAACCTATTTGCTGATTAAAACGATTTACAACTATAATCTAAAACAACCAACAAAATGCAAACAATCCAAATCCAAAAAATAGAAATCGGCGAAAAATTCGTAACCATCCAATACGCAAAACCCGAAACCCGACAAGGCATTTCCGAACTCCTTAAAACCAAAAGGAAATTCCCCTTCAATATCCACGACGAACTCAAAGAGGCACTCAAAAACTTAGTGCCACACTTTGCCCTACTCACCGAATCCACCAAACTAAAGGGAATCATTGATGGCATTGAAAGACTAAAAGAAATTGGAGAAATAGAAGCCATCGAAGTAACAGGCTTCGAACTAAAAAGACAAGGCGATAGCGAAGGCGTAATCATCTACGGACACCGAAAACTAAAAGACGACAGAACCGTAAAATTCAACACCCCATTCATCAATTTTGATGTAGAAATCTCCGACTACGACTTCGTAGAGCAACTAAACGCCCACATCGACATCGCCAAACAAGAAGCCATCGAATACATCAACGGCAAATTCAAAATCCAAGGCACGCAGTTAGGTTTGATGGACACGCCCGAAGAAATACCAGTTAAGAAACTATCCAACAAGAAAAACTCTGATAGTAGAGCAGCTTAAAATATTCATTACAAGCCACAGCCTAAAACTGTGGCTTTTGTTTTTCTTCACTAAAAAATATCGTTTCCCAGTATAAATCAGATAATTCTACGCTAAAAACCAAGTATTCAATTCCTTAATATTGTGCTTTAAATCTTTACGGCATAATTACTTACTTGATAAAATATAAACAGAAGGCCTTTCTAACCTTTTTAAAACCTAAAATTTAAACGTACCGTAATGTTTGGTAGAAAATTGGATTTTCAGAAAACTTTACATAGTTTTGGCTATAAACATTTCAAAAATTTGATACACCCAGAAAAGTCATCCTCAAATGAATCATACCCAACCTAAATCATGAAAGACAGAAAATATTTCTGTCATCAACCACAATTAGACTAAAAATTAAACAAATATTCAGATAAAAATCATGTGGAAAGGGAACCTACCAACAAATCTTCAAACGGACAACGGGTAAACCTTTACACAAACTCAACCCTTCGCAAAAAACCAAAAAAGATATTTTTGCCAATGCACCTTAGACAGAAGACAAGATGAGTACAGACAAAAATCAAAATCCTGAACAAATAGCAAGAGACAAAATCGACAAAATGTTGGTGGAAGCTGGTTGGACAGTTCAATCTAAAAACGAAGTGGACTTGGGAGCAAGCAGAGGCGTTGCCGTAAGAGAATATCAAGCAGCTTCGGGCTTTGCTGACTATGTGCTGTTTGTGGACAAAAAACCTGTTGGAATTATTGAAGCAAAAAAAGAAGACGAAGGACATAAACTGACCGTTGCCGAAGACCAAGCTTCAGAATATGCCAACGCCAAACTGAAATATCTAAACAATGACCCTCTGCCTTTTGTGTTTGAAAGCACTGGCACAATTACACGTTTTAGAGATAAACGAGATCCCAAACCAAGAGGACGAAACATTTTTTGGTTTTATAAACCCGAAACATTGGCGGAATGGTTACAAAAAGATAAAAGTTTACGAGCAAGGCTTTTAGAAATACCACAATTAAATGAAACAGGGCTTCGCCCCGCTCAAATTAAGGCGATTAAAAATTTGGAGCATTCTTTTAAAAAGAACAAACCTAAAGCCTTGATTCAAATGGCAACGGGTGCAGGCAAAACTTTTACCGCTGCAACTTTTGTTTATCGCTTATTAGAACACGCCAAAGCCAAACGCATTCTGTTTTTGGTGGACACCAAAAATCTGGGAGAACAAGCTGAACAAGAATTTATGGCTTTTCAACCCAACGACAGCAACCGTAAATTCACCGAGTTTTATAATGTGCAGCGGTTGACTTCGAGCTATATCGCTTCCGACAGTCAGGTGTGTATTTCTACCATTCAACGGATGTATGCCATTTTAAAAGGCGAAGAACTGAACGAAGGTGCAGAAGATACCAACCCGAATGAATCAACTTGGATGGAACAACAGCGAAATAAAAAAGAGGCTATCCCGGTTGATTATAACGCCAGAGTTCCCATTGAACAATTTGATTTTATCGTCATTGACGAGTGCCACCGCTCTATTTATAATCTTTGGAAACAGGTATTAGATTATTTTGATGCTTTCCTGATTGGCTTAACCGCTACACCCGACAAAAGAACGTTTGGTTTTTTTGAAGAAAATGTAGTGAGTGAATATACTTACGAAGAATCAGTAATTGATGGCGTAAATGTGCCGTATGATGTTTACAACATCGAAACCGAAATTTCCCAAAAAGGAAGCGTTGTAAAAGCTGGTTGGTTTGTGGACAGACGAGACAAGCTCACCAGAAAAAATCGTTGGACACAAGAAGACGAAGACACCGAATACCTAAAAAACGATTTGGATAAAAAGGTAGTCAATCCAAGTCAAATCCGTAATATCATTCGCCAATATAAAAAAGCATTGCAGACCGAAATTTTTCCGAACAGGAAAGACGAAAATGGAGAGTATGAAGTGCCTAAAACATTGGTGTTTGCCAAAACCGATAGCCACGCAGATGATATTATCAAAATCATTCGTGAAGAGTTTGACGAAGGGGATGATTTCTGCAAAAAACTAACCTATAAATCTGAAGAAGACCCAAAATCGGTATTGAACCGTTTCCGAAATTCATACTATCCACGTATGGCCGTTACGGTAGATATGATTGCCACGGGTACGGACGTAAAACCTTTGGAAGTGTTGCTCTTTATGCGTGATGTAAAAAGTGTAAACTACTTTGAGCAAATGAAAGGCAGAGGCACACGAACCATCAGCAAAGATGCTTTGCAAATGGTGTCGAAAACCGCCAAAGCCAAAACGCATTTTATTATTGTAGATGCCGTAGGAGTAACCAAATCAAAGAAAACCGACAGCCGACCATTGGAACGTAAACCAACCGTTGGGCTAAAAGACTTATTGGGAGCCGTTACAATGGGTGTTGCCGAAGAAGATTTGTTCCTTTCATTGGCTAATCGACTTATTCGTTTGGAGAAAGAAATTACCGACAAGGAAAAAGAAAAATTGCTGGAATTTTCTAAAGGCAAAAACTTGAAGCAAATTTCAAAAGAACTATTGTCGGCTTTTGACCAAGACGAAATTGATCAAAAGGCAAAAGCAATTATTGAAACCATTCCCGAGCAAGACCGCACGCCCGCCCTGATAGAGCAAGCCAAACAAGAAGCACAAGCAGCATTGATTGCAACAGCTGCTTCTACTTTTAACGGTAAACTGAAGGACTACCTTGAAAAAATACGCATAGAACACGAGCAAATTATTGACAGCCACAATATTGACAAAGTAACCAAAGCCGAATGGGACACTACTTCGGCGGACAAAGCCACAGCAATTGTAAAAGATTTTAGCGACTATCTTTTAGCCAACCAAGATGAAATAAAAGCCCTCACTATTTTTTACAAACAACCCTACAACCGCAGAAAAATTACTTTTAAAATGATAAAAGAGGTGTTTAATAAAATAAAATTGGACAAGCCAAACTTTGCCCCCGATTTTGTGTGGGCCGCATACAGCCAATTGGAAGAAGTAAAAAGCAAACAACCCATTGATGAATTGACCGCTTTGGTTTCATTAATACGCAGGGCTTGTGGCATTGACAGCGAACTAAAACCCTTTGACAAAACGATTGACGACAATTTTAAAAACTGGATTTTTAAACAAAATGCAGGACAACACAACCGTTTTACCTCCGAACAAATGGACTGGCTGCGTGAACTCAAAAACCACGTAGTAAATTCGTACCACATAGAAATTGAAGACCTCGACTATACACCTTTTGACGAAAAAGGCGGACGAGGCAGAATGTACCAACTTTTTGGTACTGAAATGAACAATATTATAAACGAACTTAACGAGGCATTAGCAGCATAATGGAGAGTTTAACGAACAAAGACTATATACAAACACTCATTTCTTTAAAACAAAGAATTTTACAAGCACAATATAATAGTTATAGTGCCGTAAATTCTGAAATGATATTGGCTTATTTGGATATTGGCAAAACAATTTCAGAAAAAACAAAGGTAGGCTGGGGAACTTCGGTAATACAGCAATTATCAATTGATTTACAAGCTGAATTTATTGGAGTGAAAGGTTTTTCCGAACGAAATTTGCACCGAATGAAATTGGTGTATGAAGAAATGTCTGCAAACGCAATTTCGCCACAGGCTGTGGCGAAATTACATTGGGGACATACTTCTTTAATTTTCAGCAAGATAAAAGATAAGAACGAACGTGAGTTTTATATAGAAAAAGCCAAAAACGAAGCTTGGAGCAGAAGTATTTTGGAAGAAAAAATTAAATTTGATACGTATTCAAATCATAAAAATTTCCAACATAATTTTGACAAAGCCCTCACACAGCAGGAAGTCGCCAACTATACTTTACAATTTAAAGACGAATACGATTTATCATTCTTGAACCTGCCCGACCACCACACCGAAAAGCAACTCGAAAACGCACTCGTAGGCAATATTACCAAAATGCTCGGGCAGTTTGGGACAGATTTTGCATTTATGGGACAACAATTCCGCTTGGAATTGGATGACAAAGAGTATTTTGTGGACTTGCTGTTTTATCATCGTAAACTAAAATCAATGGTAGCTATTGAGCTTAAAGTGAACGAGTTTAAGCCCGAATACAGCCAACAACTCAACTGGTATTTGCACCTGCTGGACAAAACCGTAAAATACCCCGAAGACAAGCCAAGCATAGGCATACTTTTGTGCAAAACAAAAAGCCACCTTACCGTAGAATATGCCTTAGAAATTGTAAACAAACCAATGGGCGTAGCTACTTATAGTTATTCGCAATTACCCAAAGAAATTGCAGAAAACCTGCCAAATGCCGAACAATTAGCCAAAATTTTTAACAATGATGCAGAATAATATGAGAGAAGATTGGATTGAAATTCCATTTAATGAAGCAACCTTAAATTTTGATGGGAAACGAAAACCATTAAGCAGTGCATTTAGAGTAAATTTCAAAGGCGAATATCCATATTATGGAGCATGTGAAATTATTGATTATGTAAAGGAATATCTTTTTGAAGGTGATTATCTTTTGATTGGTGAAGATGGAGCAAATCTTTTGTCAAAGTCCAAACCTCTTGCATTTATAGCTACTGGCAAATTTTGGGTAAATAATCATGCTCATGTAGTTCAGCCTAAAAATGGTTTGCTACTTAATTTTTTGGCTTATCAATTTAACTCATTACACATTAATGAATTTGTTACAGGGACTGCACAACCTAAACTCAACCAAAATAATCTAAATAAAATTCCAGTCGGAATTCCCCCACTTCCAATCCAACGAGCCATAGTTTCCAAAATCGAAGCCCTGTTTTCCGATTTAGACAATGGCATTGCCAATTTTAAAAAAGCACGAGAACAATTAAAAATATACCGCCAAGCTGTGTTGAAAAAGGCGTTTGAGGGAGGATTTACTAATGAAAATGTAATTGAAGGCGGATTGCCTATCGGTTGGGAAGAAAAAAAGGTATCTGAAATTGCTAACACTTTCGGTGGTTTTGCATTTAAAAGTTCGGATTTTTTAGAAAGTGGGGATTATCAGGTACTGAGAATGGGAAATGTAAGACCTGGAGTTATTCGATTGAATGAGAGCCCAGTTTTTTTGAATGAATTAAGTGAGCAAATTTTAAATAAGGCATTACTTAAAATTGATGATGTAATCATAACTCAAACAGGAACTAAAGGAAAAAGAGATTATGGTTTTTCTGTTTTAATCAATAAACCCAATTTATTATTAAATCAAAGAATTGCTGCTATAAGATGTAAAGGCAAAAATAACCCTAAATACCTACTTTATTTCACTTGGACTGATGCGTTTAAAAATCAATTTTTCGCTAATGAAACTGGCAATGTGGGGCAGGGAAATGTTGGAATGAAAGCTGTTACTGATACTTTAATTCTTGTTCCACCAACACTCCAAGAACAAACCCAAATCGTCCAAGAAATAGAAAGCCGTTTATCCGTTTGCGATAAAGTGGAGCAAAGCATAAACGAAAGCATAATAAAAGCCGAAGCCCTCCGCCAAAGCATTCTTAAAAAAGCCTTTGAAGGCAAACTTTTGAGCCAAGCCGAAATAGAACTTTGTAAAAAAGCAGCCGATTATGAACCTGCCAGTGAATTGCTCAAAAAAATACAAGCCGAGAAATGGGAAAAAGAACAAGAGAAGAAGAAACTCAGCATTAAAATGAAAAGCAAGAAATGAAGCCATTAGACATCACAAATAGTCCGATAGAAACTCATTTCGAGCAAGTTCATGCGATCATTGATTTGCACCGAACCCGTGCCTTAAAAGTCGTAAATAATGAAAGTTTGCTTATTTGCTGGAAGGTAGGCCAGTATGTATCCGAAAAATTAAAGGCCAGCGAGTGGGGCAGTAAAGTTATTACGCAACTTTCCGAGTATTTACGCACCAAAGACCCAAGCCTAAAAGGGTATAGTAGGCGAAATATTTATAATATGGTTTCTTTTTTTGAAACCTATTCTTCGCCTCAATTTATGCAGCATCTTGAGAGGTTTAATTCACAAAATGAAATTGTGCAGTTTGAAACTGCACAATTAGAAGCGACTGATTATCAGGCAAATGAAATAGTCCAGTTTCAAACTGGACAATTGAAGAGCGTAAAAGATTTCCCCAAAATACTAAGTTTAATAAACTGGACAAACCACGTAGAAATACTTTCTTCGTGCAAATTGCTCGAAGAAAAGTTGTTTTATATCCTTTATGCCAAAAGAGAACGCTTTGAAGGAAAGGAACTAAAGCGAGCCATCAAAACCAATGCCTATGCTCATGTACTAAAAGCAGAAAGCAATCAATCAAAAGGCATGGAAACTGCCTATCCTCAATCCAATTATTTGTTTAAAGATGTAGCCTACCTCGACTTTTTGGGCTTACCACAAAGACATAGTGAGAAGCGTTTACAAAACGAAATTCTTACCAATATGAAAGATTTTGTGTTGGAATTAGGAAAAGACTTCCTTTTTATTGGGCAAGAATATCCGATTCAAGTAGGCGGCAAAACGTTTAAAATTGATTTGCTTTTTTTTCACAGAGCATTACAATGTTTGGTAGCCATAGAACTGAAAACAACCGAGTTTGAACCCGCCTTTATGGGTCAATTAGAATTTTATTTAGAGGCCTTAGACAACGATGTAAAACGAAGCAACGAAAATCCTTCTATCGGAATTTTACTTTGCAAAGAAACCAACAGAGAAATAGTTCGGTATGCACTCAACAGAAGTTTAAGCCCAACCATGATAGCAAAATACGAGCGTGAGTTAATACCCAAAGAGGTATTACAACAATCGCTTAATCAGTTTTTTAATTTTATAAAAGAATAATATGTCAGAAAGTGCAATTGTATCAAAAGTGTGGAATTTCGCCAACGTCCTACGTGACGATGGCGTGGGTTATGGCGATTATCTGGAGCAAATCACCTATTTGCTTTTCCTCAAAATGGCTGATGAACTCAACAAACCGCCTTATAATAAAGGGTTACCATTTCCAAAACTCAAAAACGCCCAAGGCGAAGAAGACCCAAATGGAGAAACCTGCGACTGGCAAACCCTTTCGCAAAAAAGAGGATTGGAATTAGAAACATTTTACAACCAAATGCTTCGTAGTTTGGGTAGCGAAAATGGTACGCTCGGGCAAATATTTGTAAAAAGCCAAAACAAAATTCAAGACCCTTCTAAACTCTTAAAAATCATTGATATGATTGACAAAGAGCAATGGAGCTTGATGGGAACAGATATAAAAGGAAAAATCTACGAAGGATTATTAGAGAAAAATGCCGAAGACACCAAAAGTGGTGCAGGACAATATTTTACGCCTCGTTCCTTAATCAAAACAATGGTGGCTTGTCTTCGCCCCAAACCCATGAAAACCATTATCGACCCTGCTTGTGGCACAGGTGGTTTCTTTTTGGCGGCTTATGATTTTATCAAAGAGCAGAATTTAGATAAAGAAGAAAAAGCGTTTTTGAAAAACGAAACTTTTTACGGAAATGAAATTGTAGCCAATACTCGTAGAATGTGTTTGATGAATATGTTTTTGCACAACATTGGCGAAATAGACGGAGAAACATTAATTTCTTCAGCAGATGCTTTGGTATCGGACAATGGCAAGCGTTACGATTATGTGTTGGCCAATCCGCCTTTTGGTAAAAAAAGCAGTATGACTATTACCAACGAAGAAGGCAAACAACAAAAGCAAGATTATATTATCAATCGTCAGGACTTTGTGGCAACCACCGCCAACAAACAACTGAACTTTATGCAACACATAAAAACCCTTTTAAAACTCACAGGTGAAGCAGCCGTTGTACTTCCCGACAATGTGTTGTTTGAAGGTGGTGCAGGTGAAACGGTGCGTAAAGAATTAATGAAAACTACCGAATTACACACCATTTTACGATTGCCAACAGGTATATTTTATGCACAAGGCGTAAAAGCCAATGTGTTGTTTTTCGACAACAAACCTGCTTCCAAAGACCCTTGGACGAAAGACGTTTGGATTTATGATTACCGAAGTAACATAAACCATACGCTAAAGAAAAACCCTTTGTCAATGGAACATTTACTGGACTTTATAAAACTGTATAATCCAGAAAACAGAAACAAAAGAACCGAAACTTGGAGCGAAGAAAATCCTGAAGGCAGATGGAGAAAATTTGCTTATTCCGAAATCATAGAACGAGACAAAACCAATCTTGACATATTTTGGATAAAGGACAAAAGTTTAACCGACTTAGACAACTTGCCCGACCCAGATGTTTTGGCAAACGAAATCATTGAAAACATAGAAGCAGGCCTAAACAGTTTTAAAGAAATAATGGAAACCATAAACGGAGACGAATAGCCGTTTCCTGGGCTGGTGTCCTCACCAGCCCTCTTACGAAAGCAATCTTCCCTTTGTCTCCCGACCAGACATCGTGCGACAGCAATACAATTACCTAATTCTATCAAGCAAAGTGCCACAAAAACAAAAACCCCTCCGAACAAAATCAGAGGGGTTTATTTTTGCCCAATCACTTCACATCAAAAGAAGCATTTGAATCCACAGTACACTGACTAACCACCACTGCAACCGCCGAAGCAGTAGCCAAATAACCAGCAATCGTAGTAACCACCGCAGGGAGAGCAACGCCACCAGTCAAAATAGTAGTGGCAACACCGCCCAGAATCAAGCCAATGTTACGTAATTTCTTAAAAAACGGAGGACAAGGAGCCACAACACGCTCCACAATATTCATGTCATTAGGATTTGATGTTTGCATTAGATTAAAATTTAAATTGAAACAAAGTAAGAATTATAAAAGCCTTAAATAACTCCCCCTCTCAGCAGGAGAGGGGGGCGGGGGGTGAGGTTTTGATTCAATCCACCTCTTTCGGATAGTCTCAGGTCGAGTAAATCAATACCGTGCCTTCTCTAACAAAGCCTTGGAAGCCGACAAGTCACTTTTACGCTGCCGTAATTCAGCGACTTGCTTTTGATTTTCTTGTATAAGATTTGCCCGTAGGGACACGATATTCTGTAACTCAGCAGATTGTCTTTGATAAGTATTAATCAAAGCAAATGCACGGGAGTTTGACACTTTCACAGCATCCAGTTTGTTTCTCATCTCCTGTATTTCATCGCTCAATTGCTTAGATACCGCCCGATGTTCAATAAGAACAGAAACAAAACCAGTAACACAAGTATCACAAACGCCATTCTGTTCACGCTCAATACGTTTATAGTCAGCAATCAATCGACTAAGAGAATCAGAACTTGATACAGCCTTCTGTATATCTCTCGCCATTGTCTGTGTCTCCACAGACGATGATTCTTTCGCCATTGTCTGTGTCTCCACAGACGATGATTCTTTCGCCATTTTCTGAGTCTCCATCGACGGTAGTTCAGAACGCAACGCTGGAATCTGATTCGTAGCCACGTCCTTACAGGACATAACCAACAGGCTAAATCCGAGGAAAGCCATAGGTAGTAAATTTTGTACTTTTTTCATCTGAATATTAGTTTAAATTAAATAATTGGAAAATCATTCTATGCCCTCATAACCCATACCTCATCACCCCCTAATCCCTAAACCCAAACCCCTTATATATGGATAATCGTTTATACCAACCCTTCAAAAACTTCTTTTGACTACGTTTTTTAAGAGTGAGTTTCTTGTAAAATGACTTTCGATATTTCACCAAGTCATTGTATATTTTCAAGGAATTGCCCTGATTAATGGCATTCAAGGTCTTTGGCCCTATTTTACCATCCTGACTTACCCCTACAATCCTTTGCATAGCCTTAATATGTCGTCTATCATACCCAACGCCACAATTCACCACCATATCCACCAACAACTCCGCCACTGCCTGACTATGAATCATATCAGCCTTACACACGTCCCAGAATTGAGTTTTATAAATTGGCTTCACATCTTGCAATACGGTCAGGCGTAAATCATTGGTGGTAACCTTGCCATCATTGTCTTTATCACACGGAGCAACCTCAATAATTTTACCATTGCACCAAGTCTTATAAACCGAATACGTCACCCCAAACTTAGTCGCCCCCCCAGCATCATATTGGGTAACGGTAAAGAATATACCCTCAACCCGAATAAGGTGCGGAAAGAACTTTTCAAAGTCAGCCGACACAGAACGAAAAGAAATCAACAAGAAGAAAATAATGTATTTAAACATAGCGGTACATCTTTTTTTCTTCAAAATTAGACCGCTAAAATGTTGCAAGTGAAGCAAATGAACCTATTGGGGACATTCCCCTATCTGATAAAGAGTGAATCAGTCGAATCCCCCATCTCCAACGGAGTGGGGTCAGAGCGACCGACGCTTCAGGGTGAGGTTACCACCAACCAATAACCAATTTCCAATTCCCAATAACCAATTCCCAATAACCAATTCCCAATCACCAATAACCAATCACCAATCACCAATCACCAATAACCAATCCCCAAACCACCCCCACTACGGCACCGCAAAATTTTACCTTCAGATATTTTCAACGGCTGATTTTGCCGTACCTCCGTTCACTCAAATACGGCATACACAGCATAAAAATGCAGTGTGAGTAAAAGCAGGAATCTTTGCCACCGCACATCGCAAAGGCATGGCAATAAACGGCTCAGAGCCACCGCACAGACCCACCGCCAGCCGTTAACCGCCACACCTTCGCTCAACCACCACTACGGCACCACAAAATTTTACTTTCAGATATTTTCAACGGCTGATTTTGCCGTACCTCCGTTCACTCGAATACGGCATACACAGCATAAAAAATGCAGTGTATTGATTACAGGTTTAATTTGCCCACCGCTCCGTGCGTGAAGCATAAATCCCCAACGCTCAAAATGCCAACACACTTTATGCAGCTCGCACCGCCACCGCTCAATTCGGCAGATGTTTATGTCTTATTTCCCTCGATTTGACACTTTCTTGGCGGGTCGGGAAAATACTAAAATTTGTTAGCAGTACCTTTCGTTGCGAGTTTTTTTGTCCCTGCCTGTTTTCTTTTTTTAATGGAAGGTATAGTTTAGGAAAACAGGCAGAGCCAAAAAAAGTATTACCATACCAATCGTTTCGGTCATGCTAAAAATTTCAAGGCAAGTAGTATTTCCCTCCTGATAGGTGGCTTGGGCTTTATATTTGGCTTGTAAATGATTAAAATAAAAAGGGCGGGCGTTCTCTTTGCTCTGTACGGTTTTGGTTTCCGTCTGGCTTATTTTGGGCGTGTGTAGCAGGGGTGTTTGTCGTTTGGTTTTATTACCACAGGCTTGTTTGTTGGGTTTGTAAGTAGTTTACCACCTTTGTAGGGCGGTTCAGTTGGCGTGCCGTTTTTATGGTGTGTTCCGTGCCTTTGCTTTGTCCGTCCCACATGGCTACTATTTGCTCGCTCGCTTCTATTATCAATAAGTTGCGTATTGGTCCAGCCGCTTTGCCGTGTCTTTCCCAGTTGGCAGGTATTACTTTTAGCGGTAGGCTGTTTTCTTTGGCGTAGCGTTCCGCCAGTGCGTCCGCTCCTTTTGCTCCGCCACTTATTATTTCAGTGGGTTTTTCGCCCAGGTTATCAAGTACCGCTTTTAGTTGTTCGTAGTTATCAAATGTTCTGCTTCCTATTACTGCCGTTTTCATGTGTTTTTTGCTGTTTTGTATTATAGTACAATTTACGCATTTTTCAGTACACAAACAATACATTTATTGTATAATTTGCACTGCTTTTATGTCTTTTTGTCATATTTTTTGTATTGTATTTGATTAAAAATGACACATTTACTGTATAATTGTACTTTTTATTACCATTTGCTAAGTTATTTATAGTATTTTTGTACTATCTTTGTAAAGCAATAAAGGAACAACGTAAACGAACAAAGCACATGGCAACGCAAGCACTAAGTTTTAATGATTTCATTTTCTTTTCTTCTACTGATAAAGCTAATTTCATAAATCAACCCCTTTCATCAGGTTGTCCAGTTTGGCAAGAGAAACTAAAATCTGCTATTGTTAGCCAATCAACACGCCCTCTTTTATTTTTCCTTCAATACCCCCACCAGTACAGAAATTTGATTGAATCATTCCACGCAATCAATGAGGTTAATTACAATTATTTACGCTCAATAAATCAAATATAATGACACCATCAAAATACGACGTTTTCAACCTTTGGGAGTCAATGGTTGCCGATTCAGACATGAAAAAACAGACACTTATTAATCAAGCAATTACCATTTTTTACAAAGGAGTTGCCACAGATGAAACCCACAGTTATTTACTAAACCTTGCCTATACATTCGTTAGGCGTTATTCATAATTAATCACTTTTCAAGCACTTATGACCATGACAAAGCAAGAGCAAAAATTCGATTCAATCTACGCCAACCACATTAACGGCAACCAATCAACCGCAAACGAAGCACTAAACAAGCTAAACAAAACTGATTTAGTGGATTTCATCAACTGGTTAAACGATACAGGTAACGACCAATTAAGAAAGGTTAGTACATGGGAGGGTTCTATGTGGAATAATAATAAACGTAGTTTACGATTAGTAACCGTCCAGTAATTCACCAAGCATTTCAATTATTTTTTCATATCCAAAACCGCCTAACGTCTATACAATCAAGATATTAGGCACAAAACAAACACGTATCATGTCAAACAAAACAGCAACGGCAAACAGTACCGATTTAGTAAAGTCTTATCAATTTGTTGATGAAGAAGGCGAGGTAAAAAATGAGTTCAACTACCAAGTAGGCAAGCCTTTACAGTATCGTTTTAACGGTCAAAGTGGCTTATTCAACCGCACGCCTTATCTCTACGAGACTGAAAACGTAGTAGATGGCAGATGTATGATTGGTAGTAAATTAGTGATTCAGCCTATTGGCTACCGAACATTTAATGATTCTCTTTTTGCTCGTAAAAGTGCTACAAATGAGAATGAGTTTAAATTTGAAGAGTGGGCAGAGGTATTTTTTGTAAATGATAGAAATTTTGTTTCTTCTATCATGTTTAACGGAACGTCATTACGTGATTTTTCGGAGTTACTGGGGCAGTTATTTTACGCTGACAAAACCTTAGAAGACACGCAATTAACCATCACTTGCATAAAGAAGGAAAAAGGGGATAAGAAATGGTTTGCAGCAGTATTTGTGGCATCGGAAGCGGATAAAGACTTGGCAAAAAAGTACAAAGATTTCTCAATGGACTTTTCAGTATTTCAAGCAGACACCGTACAAAAAACGGCTGTTATTCGTGAAGCATCAGATTACTACCCTTTGCACTTATTTGGATTAGTAAAAGACTTCGCAACGGGAATGCTTTTGCCAGTCACTCAGGAAGCAAAATTAATCACTGAATAACCTAAACGTACAACCTTAACCGTGAGGGGTTCGCCCCTCACTTTTTCAACCATGAGAATTATAAAATTTAGAGCCATCAGAACAGGTACAAAACACTTTTTTCACGGAGAATCATTACTGAATGATAGCCTTTATAAAGGCGAAATCGGGCTAAGTAATAGCCATCAAGCTACATTTGAAATGTGTAAAAAGGAAACTTTAGGACAGTTTACTGGACTTTTAGACAAAAATGGAGTTGAGATTTACGAGGGGGATATTATTGTTGTTGAAGGCTTGGATACTTATTCAGTTGTTTTTGACAATTTGAATCTAAGATTTGCTTTACAATCAAAAGGTTTAATAAATCATCCATTAAATGATTTAAGCCTATTTGAAGTAATCGGCAACATCCACCAAAACCCCGAATTACTCAAATGAAACTAATCAAAATCATCATCGACCACACCCAAAACAAGGTTTTTGGACAGTCAGAGACACAAACAGGCGAGCGAACAGTAAAAGAGTACACAGGCTTTAATTCAGCAGGTCAGGAGGCTAAAAAAGTAAAAGAAACCAAAGAAGTAACCATCTACGATTTACGAGTATGAAAAAAGCAGTATTTGAAATTTGGGGCGAAATGATGGAAGAACCAGAATTGACAAGCCTAAAGGACGAACAAATGATTAACGAAGCGTTAGCCAACTTTTGGAAGAACATCAATGAAGCAACAACGGAATTTAAAGTTGTAAAGAACGTATTAAACGCATGGTTAGACGAGTTTCTAAACCCTTAGTTATCCGCACCAATCATATTACCGCACATAGCCCACTGTCGCATATTTTGGTTTCGGCTACGCCTTCAAACCAAAATATACTCCACAGGGCTATGTACTCATTTGTTATCAAACATTTTACTATCAAACATCACATGAAAAAGCCAAAAATCAAGAAACTAACCAACGATGAATACCGTGCATTACCCCGAATCAGTAACAGCGACTTAGGAGACTTTGAAGACATCGTTTTTAACCGTCCAGTCAGACCCAAACCGCTTTCAGCGTTCAGTTTCGGTACAGCCGTTCACGAACTCATTTTAGAACCTGAAATTATCGACAAACTCCCTCAAAATGTGGACATTGCTAAAGTCCAGGTCTTAGCAAAAACCTTTTGGGCAGAACCATATTTGAAATGGTTACTCAGGTTTAGTAAAAAGGAAGAAGTCGTTTTATGGACCTGTCCAATAACAGGATTACCGCTAAAATCAAAATTAGACATCATCCTACGTGGTCGCACCGTGTACGACATCAAAACCACCTCAGCGAGCAGTATGGAGCAATTCGCTAAATGTGCCGTCCAGTACGGCTACGACCGACAGGCAGCTTACTACATGGACAGCATCAAAGCCAAACGATTTTTCTTCATTGCCTTATCCAAAACCAAGAAAGACACCGTTTTTGTCATGGAAGCCGACCACTCATTTATTGAGTCAGGACGTAAGAAATACCGCAAATTATTATCCGTTTGGCAACAACGGAATCAACCTTTACCTAATACATAACATGAAAAACTACATACCATTTTCCAACAGAGCAGAGTACACAAGTTGGCAAGAAAGAAACTGTTTTGAATGTCTAAAATATGAGTTTGAAAGCATTTACTCAGAGAATCATTTAGGTTGTAAATTAGCATTAAGCCTTGATTTAGGAATGCACGAAAAAGGAACAATTACCGAAGATACAGTAAACGAAATAGGGTTTACACGGAAAGAAACACAAGGAGAAACACACTTTTGCGACCTCTGTAAAAAGTGTAATCAGTTTCAACCTGTACCAAACACTTAACCAATGAAAGCATTACCGCCTGTGTCAATTTCTTATTTACGGTATTTAAGAAATAAAAAGGAGCATCTTTTGAGTGAAATACATGATAAATTTTATCCAGAAGGAGTAAAAGATATTCGTTTTGTTATTCTCCTTGACATCAAAAATATCAGCTCTCAATTGGAAGGTTTAGAAAACGGAAGCATCGAATTTGCTAAGATTAGACAGCATTATGCAGATGAGTATTTTACAAATTAAGCCAATGAACAACGCCCAGATTTCTACGGAGACAAAGTAAGATTTAGATACACAATTCATCAACTCGAATAGGCTCATAGGCAATGATTTATAAAATATTAATATATTATTCAAGAAGATAGCAGAGCATGAAAGTAAAGACATGAAAAACCCCCGACATCGTCAGACGTTGGGGGTTTTTTTTAACAACACAATAAAGTAAAATCAATATACTTGGCTCCAATTAGTACCATCAGAAAGAAGCGTAATCGTTTTACCATAAGGTACAGTTACAGACACATTACCCATCAAGTCATAATAGCTCGAAATAGTAACGCCCTGACCTCTCGCATTGATAGAAAATAACCTACCCTGACAAGTAGATGCAGACGGCAGCGTTACAGGTGCATAGACAGTAATATATCTACCATCACTTACACTTAATGTTCTTGGTGAGGTTATTACAGTAAGTCCACCATCGGCATATAACGTATTACCGTCAACGCCTTTGTCTCCTTTATCTCCTTTGTCTCCTTTTAAACCCTGCTCGCCTTTATCTCCTTTTACGCCAGAATTATTAAATCCAGTTTCACGCACCAAAGTGTTAGTAATCACACTTATACGCTTTAGCTTGTTTCGTAAAACAAAGCCTGTATCCGTCAAAATCTCAACATTCAAACGGTCTAACTCATTTTGCAATATCTCTAATCTTGTCATAATTTTAGTTCGTAAAAAATGTCACATTATTACATTAGACTTCCTGCGAAAGTATTTTAAGCTACCTTAGAAATTATATTAGCGTTGTGAAAAGCCGATATTAGCGTTGCTCTCATATCAAATCTCTTATGATTTCTGTACGTTTCTTTGAATATTCGG
>JAAFIU010000306.1 GCA_013298805.1 Cytophagales bacterium
AATAAAAACGAAGAAATTTGCACTGGAAAAAAATAAATTTATTGGCTTAAATATGTTGCAATTAGTTAAAAATCAATGGTATTGGGGTTTTGTACCTTTGGCTTTGATTTTGATTAATGCAGGATTGAACATTTCAAAAGTATATCCAAACTATTGGATTTACGTTATTACTATCTTGGGAGCTATTTTATACATCGCTTTCTGGGCAATTCAATTTACGGGCGTAACACAGTTAGAACAATACAAACAACTGTTTCTAAAGTATCGTTATGAGATTGATAGCCGCCAAATTTTGATGAAAGTTTCAGATACTGAAGGTGGTATTATCAAATGGGATATGATTAAAACGGCTCGAAAAGATAAAGATGCTTACGTTTTAGATATGGGGTCTTATCAATTTATTTATCTTCCATTTACTGTTTTTAGTAATGATAACGACAAGAAAATGATGGATAGAATCTTAAAAGATAAAGGATTTATTGCTGCTGAATAATTTTCATGCGATATAAAAAAAGCCTCTCAATTTGATTGAGAGGCTTTTTTTATATAGTATCAAGTCCTTGTTTTCAACTTCCCGAAAGTTTTGAACTTTCGGGAAGTTCCTCCAAGTCAAGTTTGGTCTATTAATTTAAAGTGTCAAAGTAGAACTAAGTATTATGTAAGAAGTTATTTCTTACTTGAATGAGAAATGGTTTCTACCAATTCGCCACGAGCCATTTTCTCGGCTTTGTCAAAATACTTTAATGATTTTTGGAAAGTATCGTCAAAAGGTGACATTACTTGAATATATTCATTATTTAGTCCATCAATCAATCTCCGTTGCCAAATATTTCGAGCAATATACGCTTTGATTTGGGCTTTAATATAAGGCATTGAACGTTCATAATCTTTTACTCGCATTTTTATGTTGGCTTGTTTGGCTAATTTTTGCATATCAATCAACATGGCATCATTTACCACAAACGATTTATTAAACTCCTTGAAGGTATATTTTTGCAGGTTTTTGGCATTGTCATTAACGTAATTCAATGCAAACTCACGAAGGATATTTTTCCCCCACAAATCCTTTAAATATTTAGTAAAATAAGTAGTGTCACGGGCGATGAATACGTCTGGGGTAATACCTCCTCCACCATAAACCGTTCTACCTCCGAGCGTTTTGTACTTCAATTTTTCGTTGAACTTTATACTGTCGGCACTAAAAAACTCTCCACTTTTCAAACGGGTATCGTAATCTTTTTCGTAGTCTTCTTCATGCCCCATTACATAAGGTTTTTGGATGCTACGCCCGCTTGGGGTATAATATCGTGAAATCGTCAAACGCAATTCTGCTCCATCTTGCAGATTTACAGGCATTTGTACTAAGCCTTTTCCAAACGAGCGTCTGCCCACAATTAAAGCTCGGTCATTATCTTGCAAAGCACCCGCCACAATTTCAGCGGCAGAAGCACTATTTTCATCCATAATTACCATTACTGCCCCTTTCTCAAACATTCCATCTCTTTTCGTAAAAGTTTGTGTATCATATTTTGTACCCTTTCCGTCGGTATAAACAATCATACGTTCACCCGCCAACAGTTCATCCACCATTTTTTCAGCACGGTCTTTGTATCCCCCTGGATTTCCACGAAGGTCAAGCATTAAACGTCTTAAACCTTGCGATTTTAATGTTGCCAATACGTTTCTAAACTCATCAAAAGTAGATTCTGTAAATCTATCCACTTTGATATAACCCGTCTGCCCATCAATCATATAGCCCGCCGTAACAGAATAAGAAGGTATTCTGTCTCGAACAACGGTAAATTTCATAATGCCTTTTTCGCCATTACGCAATATTTCTAACTGTACTTCTGTACCTCTTGTACCACGTAGTTTACTAAAAATAAGACTTTGTGTAACTTTTGAACCTGTTAATAAAACTCCATCTGCTTTAATCAAACGGTCTCCACTTTTGATACCTACTGATTCGGCAGGGCCACCAACCATCGCATTTACTACATAAACGGTATCACTAAAAATGTTAAATTCTACCCCAATACCGTCAAAGCCAGATTCTAATTGAGAACGTGCCGAAGCTACTTCGTCAGTAGAAAAATAGGAGGTATGAGGGTCAAGTTTTTCTAAGGTTTTTCTGATTGAAAATTCTACTAAAGAATCCGTATCTACTGAATCAACATAACTATTTTCAATCAATGATAGTACCTCACGATATTTGTTAAACCCCTTAGAAACATTATTCATTCTGGTTTGCCCACCGAAGAAATTTGCTCCTAATAGAATTCCTCCCACTAAGGAAATGGCTATCCAAATAGGTATTTTTACGATGGTTGAATTATTCTTAATGGGTTCTTGTCCTTTTTGCATAATGCTTAATCCTAATTTTTTAGAAACTGTGATTAAAGTTACGAAAAACTAAAACCTTGCCAATGTTTTTGGTGTAACTTTGTTTTTTTGTAATCATAAAAATGGCACGCAGATGACGCAGATGCTTCGCAACACAGATTTTTAGCGACATTAGCTATCAATTTTTAGAGATAAATTGTATTCTAACTTTAAACAGTGGAATAATAAAATCTGCGTAAATCTGTGTTTCTGAAAGAATCTGCGTCATCTGCGTGCCAACACAACGTAGATGCGAATATTAGCCATAGATTACGGAACGAAGCGAGTAGGTTTAGCCGTTACCGACCCTTTAAAAATTATAGCATCAGCTTTGGATACCATTCATAGCAAAGATGTCCTAAATTATTTGAAAGAGTACGTCGAAAAAGAGGAAGTTGAAGCCTTTGTAGTGGGTATGCCCGTGAATTTGGACGGTGAAGACACCAACAATACACCCCACGTAAAAGGTTTTGTAAAGACTTTAAAAAAGACTTTTCCAGATATTCCTCTACATTTGCACGACGAACGTTTTACGTCATCAATGGCACTTCAGGCCATGATTACGAGTGGTTATTCTAAAAAAGACCGTCGTGAAAAAGGAAATATAGATAAAATTTCAGCAGTAATAATTTTACAATCCTTCATGGAAAAAGAGGGAATTTAATGAGTCGATATTCGATGTTCGTTTTTCGATGTTTGAATACGTCAAAACAAACATCGAGTATCGAAAAACAAACATCGAGTTTATGAATATTTACGGTTTAATAGGTTTCCCATTGGGTCATTCCTTCTCGAAGGGATATTTTACAGAGAAATTTTCAAATATGGGTCTTGCAGAAAGCCACGTCTATGAGAAATTTGAATTAGAAAACATCAACGATTTACCCGCTTTGTTGCAAAACCCTGACTTAAAAGGATTAAACGTTACCATTCCGCACAAACAAAATGTGATTCCTTTTTTAGATGTTATTGACGAAGCTGCTTTGAAAATTGGGGCTGTTAATACCATTAAAATTATGCCCGATGGTTCGACCAAAGGTTTTAATACTGACTATTGGGGCTTTCGTTGGACTTTGGAAAAGTGGGCTGATTTCCAAGAAATTAAACCACAGAAAGCCTTAGTATTAGGCAAAGGCGGAGCCGCAAAAGCCATTATTCAAGCCTTTCAAGATTTGGGATTGGCAACGCAATACGTTTCTCGCAGAAAAGAAGAAGATACCTTGACTTACGAAGAATTGACAGAAGCCGTGATGCAAGAACATCTTTTCATCGCCAATACCACGCCTTTAGGAATGTTCCCGAAGGTGGATACTTTTCCCGAAATTCCTTATCATTTACTGACGGACAAACATTTATTATACGATATTGTCTATAATCCTTTAGAAACAACTTTCTTGAAAAAAGGCTTAGAACACGGGGCAAGGGGCGTCCATTTTGGATTAGAGATGTTACACGGACAAGCAGAAAAGGCTTGGGAGATTTGGCAAAGTTGAGTTTTCTTACATAAACTCGATAAATTTCCGTTTTATGTAAATGCTTGTTGTTTCATTTTTAGCATTGATGTAATTGAGTTTTACAAAAGTGCCAACCATTGAAACAAACATAATTTTGTCGCCTTCGGGTAAACCGCTGGTTTCGTAATATGCTCCTAAGGGACATTTATATGGATTGCCTTCAACGTCGGTAGTAAAGACAGAAAAGGTAATCATTTTTTTTGCCTTTATATCTGGCTTTTCATAACCAAAAAACTTATGGTCTTGACGGATGTTGGCAGTCAGAAAAAACTCTTTCGTATTCTTATCAATGAATGCTTTGGTCTGAGCAAAAGATGAAGTAAACGATAGTAACGAAATAAATAAAATAGCGAATAAAGTCTTCATTTTAAAGCAGTTAAAATTGTTAATTATATTCTAAAACGTCATCAATCAAGAATAGTTTGCCCAAGCGAATCACTTTTATATCTCGGTTGTATTTTACTTTTGGACCTATATCTTCTACAATTGTCTGAAAAATATAATCTCCATGAGTCGTCTTATTTTTCAGCGTACAATTCGTTACTTTGATAGTATCCCAGTCTTGCCCGCTAATCATAAAACCAACGCCCATTCCTGAATATTTAGTGTCATATTCCTTTTTCCATTTCTTTATAAAGGCGTTCTCATCCATTCCTCCGTCCATATCCACACCAGTTGCATCAGACTTGTATTCAGCGTATTTTTTTGTACAAAATTTATCGTACTCTACCATATCATTTTTAAAAGAGTCTTCTATTGTAGAAATAAGCCACTTTTTAGCAATTTCAGAACTATCTACGGAGGAAAGCAATTTTGTAATTGTGTCTGTTTTCGGGCGACTTTCTGCCTTGATAACTTCAGCCTGTTGCTCTGAAACTTTATTTTCTTGACAAGACACTAAAAAGATAATATTGAACAATAAAATGCCGACTTTTTTCATTGGATTGGTAGTTAATGATGAAGCTGTTTAAACTTTTATTTTTTTATTGATTTTACGTAAAAAAATGACTGAGAATGCGATAAAATGCAACGCAACCCAATTTTTGACTGAGAATTCAAACCTCACTAAAAGTGCTTTGAAACC
>JAAFIU010000033.1 GCA_013298805.1 Cytophagales bacterium
CCGTAGCAACCCAAATTGCGTTTGGTATAACGAGCAGAATGAAGCTCAACATAAAAACATGGCAGATGCCTTTGATTTACGTTTGTTTCATGCACGTTTAACCAAAAAAGGAAACTCTAAAGACGACGATTTAGATACTATTTATGGTGGTTCAAAACAAGGTATGATTCAATCTCAGCAATTAGAATACAAATTGATGGAGATGGAACACAACCTTTGGGAATACTAAAAAAAGCTAATTTTTCGATTTCAGTCAATAAAAAAGGGAACGTCAATTAATGGCGTTCCCTTTTTTATTGCGTAACATTGGGAAATGTCTAATCATACTAATTTTAAAGACTAATTGTGTATTTCGATATATGGGAATTTAGTAAGTTTAATCACATTATCTAAGTTTTGAGTCACTTTATCTTCAGAGTTCATATAGGGCAAAATCAAAGCAAAAACCTCTCGTGTATAAAGTTTAAGTGTTATAGAGTTTTAACCCTCTCCTAAGGGTTAATGCCCAATTTTTAAATGGACAAAACTTTGTGAACCACTTCACTTACAAATTAAAGACTGTGTTATTAAAATAATAAAACTGTCGCCAATCCGACATCCATATTTCCAAATCCTCCGTATTTTTACGGTATGAATAAGATACAATTACCACTTTGGCTCATCAAACTAACCCATTTTGAATATTGGACTTGGTGGATGTTTTACATTCCATTACTTCCTTATTGGCTTTTTCAGGCTGTACGTACTCGCTCGCTAACATTTTTTACCAATGCTGACCCTTGCATTGACTATGGTGGTTTTTTTGGGGAATCCAAAATGGATATTCTTCGTCAAATTCCCGCTAAATATTTACCCAAAACCATTTTTATTGAGAAAGGAACACCGCTAAAAGAGATTCTTGACAGACTCATGCAAGAAGATTTAGTGTACCCCATTATTTGCAAACCCAATGTGGGCGAAAGAGGAACACAGGTCGAAAAATTATATAGCAATTATGATTTCATGGAATATCTCAGCAATGTTCATGAAGATTTTATCATTCAAGAATTTATTACTTACGATATTGAATTGGGCGTTTTGTATTATCGTTATCCCGACCAAGCGACGGGTCATGTTTCATCAGTAACTCGCAAGGAATTTCTTTCGGTGATTGGTGATGGGAAATCAACCGTTGAACAATTGATGCAACAAAGTACCCGAGCCAGATTTCAGCTTGACTCTATGCGTAAACGTTTGGGCGATATGGGTATGAATGAGGTGATTAAAGCAGATGAAAAACGAATTCTTGAACCCATCGGGAATCATTGTAGAGGCACGAAATTTTTAGATAATAATTTTCTAAAAAACAGCCAATTGGACGCTATTTTCGATAAAATTGCTTTACCAATCGACGGTTTTCATTACGGAAGATTTGACATGAAAGTGAATTCCATTGAGGATTTATACGAAGGAAAAAACATCCGAATTATGGAATTGAACGGCGTAAGTTCAGAACCAGGGCATATATACGACCCGAAAAACACCCTTTGGGCAGCATACCGAGATTTGGCACATCACTGGAAAATTATTGCTGATATTTCCATCCAACAACAACAGAAAGGTATTCAGCCCGTTCCATTTGGTATTTTGTGGAAAGTTGTTAGAGGACATTTTGTGTCATAATTTTATACTCATAAAAGTTGAAGACAATAATTTTCAACCCTATTCATGCTCATTTTCCTCCTCACATTTTTCATCAGTTTTGTTGGTTCAATTCATCCCGGACCTCTGAACTTGTCAGTTATTCAAGTTACGCTAAAAAAAGGACTTGGCATTGGGCTTTTGGTGGCATTGGGCGGTGTAATTCCAGAAATAATTTATGGGTATTTGGCGGTTGAAGGAGTTATGATTTTTGAACAATACCCCACTGTTTTTACCATTATGCAGTGGGCGGTAGTTCCTATTTTATTAGTCTTAGGGTACCTTCAAATAAACTCCTCTAAGACTAATAAAACAGAAATTAAAAACGTAGAATCTAGTCATATCAATAGTGTCGGCAAAGGTTTTTTTCTTTCGCTATTTAACCCTCAACTTCTCCCTTATTGGATTGTTATTTTAGTCAATTACCAAAACTATGAACTTTTGAAAATCAACACGTTAACTGATAAATTGTTCTTCGTTTTAGGGACAAGCACAGGAGCTTTTGCTCTTAACTATGTCTATGCGTACATTGCCTACAAACAACGTGAAAGGATTTTCAAATACCTAAACCAAAATCGTTTTGAACAAATTATTGGTTGGACTTTTATCTTAATGGGATTACTTCAAGGAATAAAATTATTGTTTTAGAATAGATTTTAAATTTACCTACTATTAATACCATGAAAAATTTGGAGTAAGCCTTTTACCAATTTCCCAGTTACCAATAACCACTTCCCTAATTCACCTGAGCATTTATAATTTGACCTTCTGTAATCACAATTTTAGTACCGTCTGACCCAACAGCTGTTCCTGCAAACGTTGCATTGGCGTATGTGAGCGTACCCACTACTTTTGTTTTAGTGATGGTCAATGTTCCCGAAGAGCCTTTTGAGTCTTTTGTGATAAAATAGTTTACTTTCGCTGTTTGTTTGGAGAATTGGAAAAGTCTATCGTTGGTTTCTTCAAATTTATAAACCGTTCCAACTGTGGAACAATTAGCCATTACCACTGACAAAACCTCTTTCCCAGCCGTAGCATCTAATGCCCCAGTTCCCGAAAAATTACCCAATGTTATTGCTCCAGCTCCTATACTACTTTTCCACAGAACACCATTAATTTTCATGGAAACATAACTGGTAGTTGTTGTCGTGGAAGGCGTTACTTCACTTGATTTTGAACAGCCCAAAAGGCCGCAAAAGATTAAAAGAAAAACAATATATTTTTTCATGATTTTAGAGTTTTAGGTACGATAGGTTATTGCTTGATAACCAACACATTAAAAGCTGTCCCTACTGCCATTGCGGTAAAGTCTTCAATAAAAATGGCCCAGTTTGTACCTGTCCAATAAACGCCATAAGGCTTAGTGAGATAAATACCCGTAGGGCTATAATTATGCGTAACTATCAAAATATCATTGGTATTATTGGCAAGTGTTGTGTTTGGAATTGTCAAAACGTGTCCTGCCGTATTTCCTGCACTTGAAACGATTTTAAATGCAGGCTGTGCTGTAATTCCACCAGCTACTTTAATGGCACCAGTAATTTTTAGGGCTGTTGAGGCAATTAATTCTAAACCAGTTCCTCCCGATAGATTGGCAAATTGTGCCACTGGAATCGTTGCCGAACTGTTCTCTGCATAAAGACCATAACTACTTGAAGAAATTGCCGCTAAACCCGTACCTGATGCACTTCTAAAATATCCCCCATAACCACTGCTGGTTTCTCCTTGAACAGCATTACCAGTGCCTGTTGCATTTGAGAATACACCTATTCCATTAGCAACATCAAATCTACCCCCATCACCATTTGCATTATTATTTACAAATCTCCCAGCTGCATTTGTGGAAGAATTGTTATTTGCATAAATGGCATTTCCAGTTCCGTTATTATTTACAATTCTTGCTGCTGCAACTGTTCCACCATTTATCTCTGCGTATAAAGCATGGTTTGTTCCTGCAAATCCGTAAAGAGCGTAATTTGAAGATGAAATTCCTGAAACACCATACCCAGAAGTTGAAACGCCTTCTAACCCGATACCAGAAGTTGAAGTACCTTTAACCCCACTATTTATTCCACCTGAAGTTCCTAAAATGCCAAAACCAGTGGCAGAATATCCATACAATCCTTGGCCTGAACCGCTATTAAATCCTTGTATAATACCTATATTATTATTCCCAGACATTGTAAATGGAGCATTTGCTCTACTCAAAATTTTCCATCCACCTTCATAAACTTGTAATTCGCCAATTGATGTATTATAAATAATTAAACCATTGGCAGGAGAAGGTATGGCATCACGTTGTGTTGTCGTCAAACGGGGCATCAAAAAACCTTTGGTTGTACTACTTACATCTAACATAGCAGATGACGCAGGTACTGCACCCGTTGAATTTACCCCCATTTGGGCATTGGCTGTATGTAGAAATACACACAGCAAAATTGTCGATATATAATAAATCTTTTTCATTTTTTCTGTTTGGATTAATTGTTTGTTTATATTTTGGGGATGAGCTTTGATTTAAAGAACTCATAATTCATAACTCAGAAAGGGCATTTCGCTTTCTGCGAGAAACTGGCAATTGCGTTTCATCTTTCAAAAAAATACACTTAACGTGCTTTATGTCAACTTCTTGTGTAACTTTCAAATGCTTTTTATTGACACAAAATGCACGATGAATCCGAATGAATGAATCGTTTAATGAGTGCTGAATATGATACAGAAGGGTTCTCGGAGAAATTTTCACCTTACCATTATAGAGGTGAATGAGCGTGTAATTAATGTTACCTTGTAAATAAAGTATGTCATCAAAGGGAATTTTATCTTTCCGTTTGTGCTTGTTGGGCAACAAGAAAAATCGGGTATTTTGACTTGAGTTTATCATGACTTTGTGAGGTATGTTTTGACCTTACAAAGTTCTTCTGAACCACCAAAAATGTAAATCCTTAATTTAGGGGAAATCGTATCCCTAATTTTAGGGATATTTGAGAATATTATTAAACGAATCCCATGAAAAACGCAATGCTAATCTTTTTGCTATTGTTCAATATCACAACCTTCGGACAAAGAGAAACCATTGACCGACTGAAAAATGAATTGAAAAAAATTGAGAAAATGTCCGATTCATATACTCGTGACACAATGTGGTCGAGGAAGGCGAAGGTTTTGATGTATCACTATACATTCATCAATACGGACTCCGCATTATTTTATACAAAAAAACTCTTAGCGATTTCTGAAAAGCGAGGTATCGAAACCAATATTATTCATAGCTATAATTATTTTGGGTATTTGTACGGTTTGGAAGGAAATCATTTCATGGCTGCCCAAAATTATTATAAGGCTTTGGGGATGGCAGAGAAAGCCAATGACCAAACTCGAATTTTAAACAGTAAACGCCTTCTGACAGAATCATACATCAATTTAGATGATTTTACAAGTGCTTTAAAATATGGTAAAGAAGCATTGAACTTGGCAAAAAAGATAAAAGATATTAACGAAATATTGGCAAGTTTGAATAATTTGGGTTCTGTGTATAGAAATCAAAAGGATTATAATAAGGCAAAAATTGCTTTTCAGGAAATGCAACAAATCGCTTTGAAGCGTAAGGATAAAGATTTTATTGCTCTAAGTTATTATTCATTGGGGGAGATAGAATTTGAAATAAAAAATTATACTAAGGCCCATAATTCATACAACGAAGCACTAAAATATTATGAACCTAAAAGTATTAATTACGCAACTACACAAATAGATATTTCAAAAATTCTTGTGGCTCAGAAAAAATATGGCAAGGCTATCCCAATGATTTTGCAATATCAAAAAACGCTTGAACAGGAAGGAGGAGAGTTCTATTTACCTCTTTCATATAAACTCCTTTATGAATCATTCAAATCACAAGGGAATACTACGGAAGCCTTGAAATATCATGAAAAATATATGACTTTGAAAGACAGTCTTGCCACCGAAAGCACTCAAAGTCGTATTCGTTCTTTACAATTTGAATATGACAATACTCTGAAAGAGAGTCGTTTACAAAAACAAAGCATTGAATTATTAGAAGAAAAGACGCAAAAACAACAAATTGCTCAAACCCGAAATCTCTTTCTTTTGGGTGGAATCTTAGCCTTGATTTTAGCAGGCGTTTTATTCTGGAATAACCAAAAACTAAATCTCAAAAACCGACAAATTGAATCTCAAAAAACCCAAATTATGTTGGCTCAAGAACTATTAGAAAATGCCAATCAGAATTTAGAGTTTCGAGTTACACAACGAACCCAAGAATTGGCAATGGCAAACCAAGAATTGATTCAGAAGAATGAAGAGATAAAAACTGCCCTCTTTACAGGACAAAGTATTGAACGTAAGCGAGTTGCATCTGAATTGCACGATAATGTAAGCAGTCTTTTATCGGCTGTAAATATGAGTATGCAGGCAATTAGTGGTAAGGCACTCAACGAAACCGACCAAAAAATTTATCAAAATGTACGAGAGATGATAAAGAATGCGTATTCGGAAGTACGGAATATTTCACATAACATCATGCCAGCGGGTTTAGAAAAAGATGGGCTTTTGATAACGCTTAATCAATTATTGGAGAAAATAAATCTCAACAAACAATTATCGTTTAGTCTCGATTCAAAAGGAATGGAACAGCGTTTGCCCGTACAAATTGAACTGAATGTTTATAGTATCGTTTTGGAATTAATCAATAATATTATCAAACATTCTGAGGCAACCAAAGCCACCATTTCGATGATAAAGCAAGACGATATTTTCAATTTGCAAGTCAAAGATAATGGGAAAGGAATTCAAGGGGATTTAGGTCATGGGATGGGCAACATAAAATCAAGAATTGAAGCCTTGAATGGAAGTTTTATCATTGAAGCTAAACATAAAAAAGGTGCAAATTTTGACATAAAAATACCTCTCAGTGTCAACTGAGAATATTGTTTAATAGGTTATTTTAACTTCCCGAAAGTTTTACAACTTTCGGGAAGTTCCCCAATCAATTAAACCATTTAGTTTCGTAACATTATTGAACTGTTGCCTCAATAGTCATTGGAGTAGCCACTAAAATTTCCATAGTATGCATTTGGTATAATGAAATACCTGGACAAGCTCCAATTCCACATGGAGGAGGAGTTTTTGGAGGGCTTGCGGCATTTGAACCAGATGGGTCTAATTTATTTGATGAATACCTGCCAGTCGCTAATTTTAGGAAATTACTAATTTGTGTGTAAGTAGTACCTTGGTCTTTGAAAAGTAGAGAACCTTGGAATTTGTTGGTACTGGCATTTCCAAACATAGCTTTACCATCCAACAAAGACGACACAGGCAGGAGTAATGAGTTATTCCCATCAACTAATTTTATGTCTTGATTATTATTCACAAGCGAATAATTGCCGTATAAGAGAATTACTTTTTGCGTGGTGATGGCAGCAGTTCGGGCAGAACTATTTTTTGAAGAAGGTTCAACGGCGGTATTACACGAAAATGTAAAAATAACCGCAATGAGTACGAGAAGGGAAAGAATTGTCTGTTTCATCTTATTGTTTCTTTAATTGTTTATGGGAGTAAATTTAGGAACTGTTTAAGCCGAATGTCAATCCTTAATTTTAGGGATTTTATTAAAGTATGCCATGTTTTAGAGCATATTTGACCAAACCAACGCTGGTATTTACCCCAATTTTTTGGAAAAGATTTTTACGGTGACTTTCTACGGTGGTGGGACTAATAAACAATTTTTCGGCAATTTGAATACCTGATAATTCTTGAGAAATCAGTTTGAGAATTTGGATTTCTCTATCCGTCAAAATAGATTTGAGGGCTTCTTTTTCGGAAATGTAAACTTCATTTTGAGCTTCGGCAAGACTCAAAATGGCTTTGTCGCTAAAGTATTTTTTGTTATTAATTAAACTTGAAATTGCTTCTTCCAACTCTTCCCTTTCGGCAGATTTGAAAATAAAACCGTCCGCACCCGCCTGCAAAGCATCTTTTATTGTCTGAGCATCTTCGGAAACGGTCAGCATCAAAATTTTAATTTTTGGATATTGTTGTTTCACTTTCCAAACCAATTCAACGCCATTCATAACAGGCATCATCACATCCGAAACAATAATATCCACCGATTCCTTTTCAAGAATTTGTAAGGCTTTTTGTCCATTAGAAGCCTTCCCAACTAACTCAATATCTGGAATGGTACTGATTAGCAGACTGATGCTTTCTAAGAGAATCTGGTGGTCTTCAACAACAATGACTTTTTTCATGGGTTTTGTGGTATTTATACGGAAAATTAAGGGTTTTCCTCAATAAAATACCACAAATGGGAGATTAGTTAGTGAATGGTAAAAGGGTAGAGACAAGGCAGTGCCTTGTCTAAGATCGAAAAGTGTTGAACGGACTACAACTGAGACAAGGCAGTGCCTTGTCTCTACATAAAGAAATAGACAAATTATAAATCTGTATCATTGAAAAACTTATCATTTTCCCACGTTAAAGGATTATTGATAATATATTGAGTAACATTTTCAAACGACTGCCCATTCCTGATAATATTATCCCAAAATCTGGCTTGCCAACCAAATTCCAAAGCGGGAAAGGTTTTATTAATATGCTTTGTACAGACAGATTTATAAGAACCAATGATGGAAGAAACGGTATCATTACCTTGATTTCTCAAACGAGTTTGTCCAATCGTTTTATCTATTAATAATTTAGGAGTTGTATCAATAGAATCTTGGATTGACTCTACTTTATGACGCTCTTTATCCAGAATCAAAACCCCATGAATATGATTTGGCATAACTATAAATTCGCCAAGAGTTACAAAAGGAAAATGCTTTGGAATTTCGTGCCAAAAGCCTTGAACAATAGCTCCTTCGGTAGATAATTTCATTTTACTATCTTCGCATTTTCCAAAATAGTGGATACGATTTTTAGTACAAATAGTAATGAAATATGCACCATCAGTGCCATAATTCCAATTTTGAAGTCGTGCAGAGGGAATACGATATTTCCCTTGATATTTATCGGTGTTTTCAGACATTTTGTTGTTGTAGAGACAAGGCACTGCCTTGTCTAATCGGTAGAATTGGTTACGATACTTTATTTTGAATGTACTAATTGCTTAGATTTTGCCTTGCCGTATGTGATTGCTATACATTGCGATTAGACAAGGCATTGCCTTGTCTCTACTAAAATATCATCCACAATCCACATCAACCACCACCGAAATCCCTTTAAAATCTTTCGACAATCTCAAATTCATCACTTCCTCAGCAATAAATGCTTTGGCAGCTTTTAGGTTGAGCGTTTTCTCTAATTTTATCATTACCTCAAACAAAAACTGATTTCTGATGCGTTCTACCAATGGTTTTTCTGGGCCTAACACTCGTTGTTTGCTCAGCTTTTCGGCTAATTTATTGGCTAACGCTTGAGCCGCTTTTTCGGCAATGGGTTGGTCAATATGTTTTACGGTTATCTGAATTAATCTTGTAAAAGGCGGATATTGAAAATCTTCCCGTTCTTTAATTTCGTCTCGGTATAAGCCCACGTAATCATTTTCAATAATCTGTTTTAGGATTTTTTGCGATGGATTATTGGTTTGCATCAACACTTTTCCTTGCGTGCCTCTTCTGCCTGCACGCCCCGAAACTTGGGTTAATAGTTGAAATGCTCGCTCGGAAGAACGAAAATCAGGAAAGTGAATCATTCGGTCAGCATCAAAAACACAAACCAAGCTAACTTTCTCAAAATCAAGCCCTTTTGCCACCATTTGTGTACCCACCAACATATCTACACCACCACTTTCTACTTCGTTTATCAAGGTTTGAAATGCCGTTTTGGTACGAGTGGTGTCCAAATCCATACGGGCAATTTTCGCCGCTGGAAAAAGTAATTGTAATTCTTCTTCAATTTTTTCAGTACCGTAACCTCTCGTTCGCAGTTTTACCGAACCACAAGCCTGACAAGTTCTGGGCATGGGTTCGTGGTGTCCGCAGTAATGACAACGCAATTCTTGCCCGTTGTAATGATAAGTCAAACTAACATCACAATTATTACAAGACGCAATGGTATCACAGTCTTCGCACTGAATATATGGCGAATATCCACGACGATTTTGGAAGAAAATGGTTTGCTCTTTTTTCTCTAAATTCAGCCGAACTCGATCTAACATCAAATCCGAAAAATCACCTTTTACCATTTTCTGTTTTCGGGCAATCTTAATATCAATTAATTCAATATCAGGCAATTGAGTATTTCCGAAACGCTCTTTCATTTCTACAAAACCATAACGATTGGTTTGGGCATTATAAAAACTTTCGATGGAAGGCGTGGCTGAACCCAACAAAACTTTTGCTTTTTGTCGATGAGCAATCACCACCGCCACGTCACGAGCGTGATAGCGTGGAGCAGGGTCAAATTGTTTATAAGACGTTTCGTGTTCTTCATCCACGATGATTAATCCTAAATTATCAAAAGGTAAAAACACCGCAGAACGCACGCCAATAACAAAAGAAAATTTACCCGAAACAACCCCTTTCCAGACTTCTACACGTTCATTATCCGAGAATCGTGAGTGATAAATTCCCATTTTATCGCCAAAAACTTTCCGTAATCTGACAACAATTTGAGTGGTCAAGGCAATTTCGGGTAGAAGATACAAAACTTGCGAACCACTTTCTAAAACTTGCTCAATCAGCTTGATATACACCTCTGTTTTGCCACTTCCCGTAATTCCGTGCAGAAGCGTTGTATCTTTTTCTTGAAAGCTATTCATGATTTCAGAAAAAGCCTTTTCTTGCGATGTTGAAAGAATTGGCGTCGGAGCTTCCACAAAATCAAGGTCTTCTTCAAATCGGCTCACAACAATCTCAAACTGCTCTAAAATGCCATTTTTGACGAGCGTTTTTATGGCACTATCCGAAACCTCTGCTTTTGTTAAAGCACTCTTTTCTAACCCTTTATGATTCAATTCTGGCGAACGCAACACAGGCACGTAGCGGAGATAATGTAGCAAAACATCTAATTGTTGAGGCTTTTTTTCTAATTCTGCCAACAAGATTTTTAGATAGCTTTCGTCTTCATAAAAAGAAGTTAAGCGGATTTTTTTCAGAATTTTGGGGGAATATTTCTCCCGAACTTCTTCAAAAACAATAATTGCTTTTTTCTGAATCAGCGACTTAATGATGTGATAAACATTCTTAACTTCGGCAAAACGGGCGAGTTCATCATAGTTTAAAGATTGATGTTTTTTCAGTTCTTCAATGATGTCAGTTTCACGCTCCGTCAGGAGGTCTGGATACGAAAATTCGGGATTGAATTGTACTTTTGAAAGGCTTGAAATTTTGAGTCCCGACGGCAATGCCACATTCAGCACTTCACCGACGGTACACATATAATATTCTGAAATCCAATGGAATAAGTCAATCTGTTGGGCGGTTACCAAAGGAGCATCATCCAACAGTTCAAGCACGTATTTTGCCTGATATTTTTCGGGTGGCTTGTTATGAAGTTTCGCCACAACTACTGTCACGACCTTCGTTTTACCAAATTGCACGATGACTCTCGCTCCCACGCAAATACTGGTAGCGTACTCACGAGGCACACGGTAGGTATATAAATTCGGAATGGCAACGGGGATAATCACGTCAGTGAAGACGGTGACTTCTTCTTGAAATTCTAAGGATTGCATGGTGCAATTTACAACAAAATTAGATTTGTTGTAATATGACATTTTAAAGAATAAATTGCAATTAACTATAAATCAATCATTTATCAATACAAACATTGAGGAAACGGTATCAATTGTATCAATTTTTCAATGTAAATTTACATCATTAATCAACTAACGTTTCTAAATGAACACTTTCTCAAACTTTTTAAATTATCTCCAAGAAATTTCAGCAGTTGCTCCGTTTCCTACACAAAAGCAAGTGGTAGTTCGTGGACCTTTCAACTATCTTTTATTGCTTGTTCATCAATTGAGCAACTAAACCCCAAAGGCTTCTGCCAAGATTTCTTTATCATCAAAATGATGTTTCACTCCTTTGATTTCTTGGTAGTTTTCATGCCCTTTTCCTGCTACTAAAATTATATCTCCTTCCTGAGCTAATTCTCTAACAGCCAACAAAATAGCTTCTTTTCGGTCTTCAATGATTTTTGTTTTCTTGAAATCAATCGGAGGAATGCCTTTACGCATTTGTTCCAAAATTTCAGCAGGGTCTTCATTTCGTGGATTATCAGAAGTCAAAATCACTTTATTGGATAATTCACAAGCGATTTTTGCCATAATTGGGCGTTTGGTTGCATCACGATTTCCCCCACAACCCACAACGGTAATAACTTGCTGATTCCCGTCTTTGATTTGATTGATGGTTTTCAAAACGTTTTCCAAAGCATCAGGCGTGTGTGCATAATCAACAATTCCGACTTTTTGGTCTTTCGCCGAAACAATTTGCTCAAAACGTCCAGGGGCTGTTTGTAGAGCCGACATTTGTACTAAAACTTCATTTTTATCTTCGCCAAGCAAAACCGCAGCACCGTAAATTGCCATCAAATTGTAGGCATTGAATGTTCCAATCAAGTGAAAATGAATTTCTTGATTATCAATTTCCATTTGCAAACCGTAAATACTATCCGAAATGATGCGTCCTTTTACAGTAGCAAGCGTTTCCAAAGAATAGGTATTGATACTTGCTTTTGTATTTTGTAACATCACTCCACCACGACGGTCGTCGATGTTTGTAAGTGCGAAAGCCGTTTTAGGAAGAGCATCAAAAAAGCCCTTTTTAGCTTTAATGTAATTATCAAATGTTCCGTGGAAATCAAGGTGGTCATGGGTAATATTCGAGAAAATACCGCCCGCAAACGTTACACCCGTAATACGATGTTGTACCACAGCGTGTGAACTCACTTCCATGAATGCGTGCGTACAACCCGCCTGAGCCATTTCTGCCAATAATTTATTCAAATTGACGGCATCTGGCGTGGTGTGTGTAGAAGGAATAACTTCATCATCAATTTGATTTTGAACGGTTGAAATCAAGCCGCAACGATAGCCCAAAGCACGGAATAAACGGAACAATAAAGTAACCGTTGTCGTCTTTCCGTTTGTCCCTGTAATACCAACCAATTTCAGTTTTTTAGAAGGATTATCATAAAACTCCGAAGCCATATATCCCAAAGCCTCAGAAGCATCAGGCACTTGTAAAAAGGTTACAGAATCAGGCTGAATTTCTGGTAAATCTTCGCAAAGAATTGACTTGGCACCCATCTCAACGGCTTTGGTAATAAAAGTATGTCCATCTACTTGTGTGCCTTTCAAAGCCACAAACATTGATCCTTCCGATACTTTACGAGAATCAATAATGATTTCAGAAATCGCAATATCAGCGTTTCCAACAATGTTTTTCTTTTTGAGTGATGAGCTTAGTTGAGCTAATGTTTTCATAACAAATTAGTTGAAATATATAAATAGAACACGGATTAAACGGATTAGACACGGATAAAATTAATCAATCCGTGTCTAATCCGTTCAATCCGTGTTCCAAATTTTTCGATATTATAGTATTAATAAACCTGTTTAGATTTCAAATCAGTAATTAATTTTGAATCAATCAAGAAGGTACGTTTTTCGCCAGTACCTACTTTGATATAAAAATTCACTTTTATGGGTACATCAAACGAACCCTTTTGAATTCTGATGCTTAAAGGGCGGTCAACTCCACTTTTGTCGGATTGTTTTTCAATATTTTCAATGTCTTTACTATTAAATTCACGTTTACCAACTATTGCACTATTGGGTAAAGTCAATTCTATGATGAGTCTTTCATTGTCTTTTAGTTTTCTACTTAAAGCGTGGTAAATACCCATTTCTGTAATATCTTTTTTGCTTTTGGTATCAGCTAATTCATTATCAGCATCATCAAAACCATTGGCATAAAACCCAACATTGGTTACTGTTACATGGATTTTATTATCTAAAATTTCTAAAATTTCATCCGTTTGTTTCAACTCACCCTGTAATTCGCTCAATTCAGCTTTTTTTACAGTTACGGTACTTTCTAAATCTTGGATTGAACTCTTTTGGTAGGCAATAATACTATCTTTTTCGTGTAGAATTTTCTGAAAATTAGAGATTCTTACTTCGTATTCTCCAATTGTTTTGGTCATTTGAGCCTGTAAGTTTGCTTTATCTACCGATAACTGGGCAATTTGTTTTTTCAACAAAGCCATCATAGTTGCACGTTCTTGGTCATTTTTAGCTGTTGCTTCACCCGCAACTTTTTCTAATTTGGTTTGAAGTTCGTCAATCTTTTTTTGTTTCTCTTGAATATTTGTACGATTGTCTTTTATGTCATCCCGAAGACGCTCAAGGTCGGTATTAATCGTTTTGATTTCCTCGGCATTCATCTGAATTTGACTTACCTGCAAATCAGTTTTCTTGTTTTGTCCAAATTGGTTATAAAACAAATAAAGCACACCCATCAACAACAACACAAGTAATCCATTGCGGACTAATGATTGTGTGGAAGAATCTGAATCATTATTTTCAGTGTTTTTTTGTAACAATGACATACATAGTTAGGGTTAAGTTTTCTATGAACCTGTTTAAACTTTCTGTTTTGAGATATAAAGTATTGTATTTTTGGAGTCTTTAAACAAAAATTTTTGAAACATAGCAGAGCTACATTGATAAAATTTTGGTTTAGAGGATTCTAAAAGACTTAGTTTTAGCCGAAAGAGAAAGTTTAAACAGGTTCTATAAATACTTTTGGCTTTTGTTTTACAAATTTAATTTAAAATTAAACTAATATTTCGATTTTTTACGGCATTTACCCCTGGTGGTACAGACTGGCTCACCACTTTTCCAATTCCTTGAAAACTCACTCTATACCCTTTGTTTTCAAGTACATATAGGGCATTTTTAAGTGTCATTCCTCTGGTATCTGGCATTCGTTCTTTGGGGTTTTGGTGGGGCTGATACTCCAATTTTCCACCATCACCTCTTACAATAGACCATCCTTCATTAGTTGGTATTTTGTCTATTTTAAATTCTTCACAAATTGTTTTAATATCAGCTGTATGAGCTACTTGCTTTTTGGTAGCAAATTGTCTTGAGTCTGTTTGTTTATGGGATAACAATTTGTGCATTCTGATGTCGCAAGCATAGATTTTATCCGCAATTTCTTTAAAAACAGGAGCAGACGCTTCTGCGGCAAATAAGGCTTCTTGTTTTACTCCACGAGGGTTATCAATCATTACCACACAACTGTATTTTGGTGCATCTGCTGGAAAATATCCAATAAATGAGGTATAGTACATTCCTTCTTGATATTTGCCATCAACGAGTTTGCGAGATGTACCTGTTTTACCCGCAATTTTATACAAATTATTCTTAATATTTGAAGCTGTTCCTCTTTCTACTACACCTTCCAACATTCTTTTTACCTTTTCTAACGTTTCTTGCCTACACAAAGGTTGGTCGTATTTCACTTGTGACATTTTATAATCATCCTCAATTTTGTCGGCAATTTTTGTGTGTTTTACAATAATTGGCTGAATCCATTTGCCATTATTTGCAATGGCATTATAAAAAGCCAACATTTGCAATGGCGTTATTGATGTTCCATAACCGATTGAATTCCAAGGCATTGCTGTAACGTCTCCAATTCTTGGGCGATTAATGACGGGGTTTACATCTGGGCGAAGTTGAAAATTCAATGGTTCATCTAAATGAAATTGATGTAATTTATTATAATATTCATTTTCTCTATCCTTGAAATACTTTAACATTAATTTGGCAGTTCCAACGTTTGAAGATTTTTCAAAAACCTCTTGAGCCGTAATTGTTCCGTAAGGTTTAGTGTCGTTCAAGGTCTTAGAGCCAATTTTTATTGAACCCTCGCCTGTATGGACTAACTCTTCATTTGTCAGTCCGCCAACTTCCATCATGGCTACCATAGAGGGCAATTTGAATACAGAACCTGGGTCAGATAAACCCAAAACTGCATTGTTGTAGGTTTCAGCAAAAGCTAAGGTATCACGCAAACGGGTTAGGTTTGTCATGGCTTTTATCTCTCCTGTTTCTACTTCCATTACCACCACACAACCTTTATCAGCGTTCAATTTAAGCAGATATTTCATCAATGAGGTTTCTGCAACATCTTGGATATTTACATCAATGGTGGTATAAATATCAACCCCAGGAATCGGAATAGATTCTTCGCCTCCATCAATTGGTCGCCAGCTTCCTCCTACAATTTTTTCAAAATTTCCTTTCCCGTTTGTGCCTGCCAACTGATTGTCAAAACTATTTTCAATACCTACTTTTTCTTTCTCTTTCTTGTAGCCAATCGTTCTGAAACCCATCTTCCCGAATGGATTATAACGCTCATTTGATTTTTCAAAAACTACCCCTCCTTTAAACTTTCCTTCTCTAAAAATGGGCCATGTTTCCATTGCCTTTTTCTGTTGATAATCCAGCTTTTTTTCATTAAGGCGAATGTAGCTAACTTTGTCACGTTGAGCCAAATCAATCATTGAGTAGTAGTCTTTCCAGTCTTTATCTCCGTAAAAATCTGCTAATAAATGGCAAAGTTCATTAATGCCTTCGTCATATATTTTGGCGTTCACCTTATTCAATTTCGATACCATTGGGTCGAAACCTAATTTATATTTAGGTAATGAGGTTGCTAATAAACTCCCGTCAGCCGCATAAATATTCCCACGCACGGCTTCAATAACTCGCTTTTTAACATATACTTTTTTAGCTTTTGCACGCCATTCTTCACCCTCAATTGTTTGCAACTGAATGATACGCCAGACAATTCCTACCGCAAAAAGTAGGATGAACAAAAACATGAGCCGAACCCGAAATATGATGTCTTTTTTGATGTTCATTTCTTTATGAGTGATAAGTAATGAGATATGAAAGATGAGTTAGATTTTACTTATCACTCATCGTTTATATCTCATTATTCCTTTACAATTATCTTGGTTGGAGGTGTTTGATTTTCTTGTAAGCCCATCGACTCGACTCTTTTAATAATTTCAGATTGCTTACCTGCTTTCATGAAATTGGCTTTTTGTGTGGTATAATCGGCTCTTTCCTCTTCAACTTCGGTCTTCATTTTGTCAATTTTATGAATGAGACTCTCGGCATTAAGCGATGAAATTATATAAATAACAATCAAAGCTGAAATCCAGACAACATATCTTAATTGAGAAGCGGGGAAAACGCCGCCCAAGAGTTTATCCATGTTAAAAACACGGTCGAAAAAGGCAAAAACTCCCTTGCTCGGACGGTAAGTTGAGGAGCTTTTATTTTGATTTTTTGAAACGTTCTTTGCCATATTTTGTAGCACGATGCTTCGGCATCGTGTTGATTCATTTCTTCGATGCCGAAGCATCGTATTACATACTTAACGTTGCTACTCTTAGCTTTGCACTTCTACTTCTATTATTTGATGATAATTCTTCGGGGGATGCTTCAATGGGCTTTCTGGTGATGCCTTCTAAAGGTTTTGTCACCGTTCCGAAAACGATGTCTCGGTCTAATTCTCCGTTAAAATTACCTGCTTTGATGTAATTTTTGACTAATCTATCCTCTAAAGAATGGAAGGTCATTATTGCTAATCTACTTTCGGTATCTCTCAATAAATCAGGGACTTGTTCCAAAAACTCTTGAATAACTTCTAATTCTTGATTTACCTCAATTCTGATGGCTTGAAAAACTTGAGCAAAATATTTAAACTCTTTGAATTTGGGGGCGTATTTTTCTAAAATGGCTTTAAACTCCCCCGTTGTTTTGATGGAGGCATTCATACGGGCGGTACAAATGGCATTAGCGAGTGTTTTAGCATTCTTGATTTCGCCGTACATTCCCAATATTTTGTGCAGTTGAGCTTCGGTATATTCGTTGATAATGGTATGTGCCGAAACATCGGCTTTTTGGTTCATTCGCATATCCAAATCACCCTCAAAACGAGTAGAAAAACCACGAGAAGGCTCATCAATTTGATGCGAAGAAATACCAAAATCTGCCAAAATTCCATCAACTTTTTTTACCCCGTAAAGACGTAAATATTTTTTAATATTCCGAAAATTAGCTTCAATAAAAGTAAAACGGTCATCAGCAAAAGCGAGAGAATTTTGTTTGGCATCGGGGTCTTGGTCGAAGGCATAGAGTTTACCTTTTTCACCTAAGCGTTCAAGAATGGCTCTTGAGTGACCACCACCACCAAAAGTAACATCCACATAAACCCCATCAGGGCGAATATTTAGCCCATCAAGACACTCTTGAAGCATAACAGGGAGGTGATATAACTTGTCGGAAGTCATTATTGGCGTTTTTTATGGGTAAGGATTACTGAATCTTTTGGTTTGATTCAGTACAAATTTATGGATAAAATCCTAAAAACAGGATAGGTTTTTGAAAATTGTGAGAATGGAGAAAGTTAGAGAAGTCTTGTGTTCGTTAAAAATATCTATTCTTTTCAGAAGTGAGATTTAAGAGATGACAAACTTTATATTTGTAAAATATTTTTTCCTTGGTTTGTAGAACCACTCTGTCTTCATGGATGTGTGTCCCCACCATCCACGGGACGGAAATTAGCCTCACACTTAAATAACCCTCAATATTAAAGGTTTTACGGTAAGTGTGGGGAGGGGCTGGTAGTAAAGTGTGAAGAAGTCAGAAATGTAATTTATAAAAAAGGGATTTATTCAGAAAATTAACTCATCTGCATAAATCCTTTCTTGCCCTTATTTAACAATAGATATTTTAGTAATCTCAAACAAATCACCGCAATTTGCTTCATTCAAGCCAGGTGTTATCCTAATATCCCCACTAAAAACTATTTTTAATCCATCTTTTTTGTAACAAGTCGGTAAATTAATGGCGGTCAGGCTATTTAATTTTGTTGTTTCAAAATCAGGAATTAGACAAAAATTTGATTCGCTTTGTTTCACTATCTTTCCTTGAATATTAACGATACTCTGCTTAATTTTCATTGTTAAAGTATCTCTACTATCATTGCATTTGCTCCAAGTGTTTAATGATTGATTTCTTCGGCAATAAGTCCAATCAACCTTCTCCAAAATTATATTATTACAAATATATTCGGGTTCTTCTACTATCTTGCTACAAGACATGAAGTTAATTCCTACAAATAGAAAAAACAGTTTCTTTTTCATGATTTCGTTGAATAATTATTCTAAAACTATTTTAACATTATCTTTTTCCTTGGTTGGTATATCCTCTCTGTCCTCGTGGATGCGTGTCCCCACCATCTTCGTGCGTCAGCAATGTAAGTATTTGATTGTTAATAAATTATGAGCAAAAATAACTTGACGAGTTGCTGACGCAAGATGAATGGTGGGACACGCATACACGGAACGGAGCTGGTTCTACCGACCAAGATAATAAAGTCTCAATCGTAACTCATTGCCCTTAAACGAGTAGAGACAAGGCATAAACCTTGTCTCTACATAAATTTTCATTACCATTAATTATCTCGAAAGATACAAATTCCGTTCTCCGTAAACCTTTCTAAAGAAATCATCTTTCAGAGAGTCAATGAAGTAAATTGCTTCTCCCGTTGATTTCATCTCTGGTCCTAATTCCATATTTACATTCGGGAATTTATTGAATGAGAATACTGGAATTTTAATCGCCCATCCTTTTTTCTTCGGTTGGAAATTGAAATCTTTTACTTTCGCTCCCAACATCACTTTCGTAGCATAATTTACGTAAGGCTCTTGGTAAGCTTTACAGATAAATGGTACAGTACGTGAAGCACGTGGGTTGGCTTCAATAATATAAACCACTTCGTTTTTCACGGCAAACTGGATGTTCAACAAACCTTTTGTTTTCAAGGCTACCGCAATTTTCTTGGTATGGTCTTCAATTTGTTTGATGACATTTTCGGATAAATCAAACGGAGGAAGTACCGAGTGCGAGTCTCCTGAGTGAATACCTGCTGGCTCAATATGCTCCATAATTCCGATGATATACACATCTTCACCATCACAAATGGCATCTGCTTCGGCTTCAATAGCATTTTCTAAGAAATGGTCAAGCAAAATTTTATTTCCTGGAATATCTCTCAAAATATCAACTACGTGCTGTTCTAATTCTTGTTCGTTGATAACAATTTTCATCGACTGCCCACCTAATACATAAGAAGGACGAACCAACAATGGATAACCCAATTGACGACCTAATTCTGCGGCATTATCAGCATCTTCGCAAACACCAAATTGAGGGAAAGGAATATCGTTTTCTTGCAATAAAGCCGAGAATGCTCCTCTATCTTCCGCTAAATCAAGGGCTTCAAAAGATGTTCCGATGATTTTGATTCCGTATTTCGATAATTTTTCTGCCAATTTCAGAGCCGTTTGTCCACCTAACTGAACTATAACGCCTTCTGGTTTTTCATGCTGAATGATGTCGTAAACGTGTTCCCAGAAAACGGGTTCAAAGTATAATTTATCGGCAATGTCAAAATCTGTCGAAACCGTTTCTGGATTCGAGTTAATCATAATTGCCTCATAACCAGCTTCTTTAGCTGCTAAAATTCCATGTACACATGAATAATCAAACTCAATTCCTTGTCCGATACGGTTTGGACCTGAACCCAAAACAACAATTTTTTTCTTGTTAGTTGCTACCGATTCGTTATCTAATGTTTCAGAACCTTGTGAGAAAGTTGAATAGAAATATGGCGTTTTTGCCTCAAATTCTGCCGCACAAGTATCCACACATTTATATACACGCTTGATTCCTAAACTGTTACGTTTATCATAAACCTCCGACTCCATACAACGAAGCGTGTAGGCAATCTGACGGTCGGCAAAACCTTTATGTTTGGCTTCCTCTAATAATTCTTTGGGAACAGAGTTTAGGTTATATTTTTCAAGTTCATTTTCCACTCTCACTAAATCTTCGATTTGGTATAAAAACCATCGGTCAATTTTAGTTGTTTGCTGAATCGTTTTGAACGAAATACCCAATTTGAAAGCATCATAAATATGGAAAAGACGATTCCAAGAAGGGTTTGCCAATGAGTGCATAATTGCCTCTTGGTCACGTAAGCCTTTGCCATCTGCGCCCATTCCGTTACGCTTAATTTCAAGGGATTGACAGGCTTTTTGAAGAGCCTCTTGGAAGTTACGACCAATACCCATGGTTTCACCTACCGACTTCATTTGTAAACCTAAAGTCTTGTCTGCTCCTTTGAATTTATCAAAATTCCAACGGGGTACTTTTACGATAACATAGTCAAGAGCTGGCTCGAAAAATGCCGAAGTTGAACCCGTAATGGCATTGGTCAATTCATCTAAATTGTAACCAATTGCCATTTTTGCGGCAATTTTCGCAATTGGATAACCCGTTGCTTTTGAAGCTAAAGCAGATGAACGAGAAACACGTGGGTTAATTTCGATGGCGATAATTTCGTCAGTATCTGGATTTAATGAGAACTGAACGTTACAACCACCCGCAAATTGACCGATAGCATTCATCATTTTGATTGCCATGTCACGCATTTTCTGATAAATCGTATCAGGTAAAGTTTGTGCTGGTGCAACCGTGATTGAGTCTCCCGTGTGAATTCCCATTGGGTCGAAGTTCTCAATCGAGCAAATGATGATTACGTTTCCGAGATTGTCACGTAATAATTCTAATTCGTACTCTTTCCAACCCATGATTGACTGCTCCACCAAAACTTCGTGCGTTGGTGATGCGTGCAAGCCTTTGTTAAGAGCTGCGTCAAAATCTTTTGGGTCATGAACAAAGCCTCCACCAGTTCCACCCAAAGTAAATGAAGGGCGAATTACCAATGGAAACCCAGTTTCCTGAGCGATTTCTTTTCCTTCTAAAAATGAGCGAGCAGTACGTCCTTTACAAACACCCACACCAATCTCAATCATTTTCAAACGAAATTTCTCACGGTCTTCCGTGGTTTCGATGGCTTTGATATCTACCCCAATAATGTCAACACCATATTTTTGCCAAACGCCCGCTGAGTCACAGTCGATAGCTAAATTTAATGCCGTCTGACCACCCATTGTTGGTAAAACGGCATCAATTGGAATTCCTTCTGCTTGGTGTTTTTCTAAGATTTCGATAATTGAATTTTTATCGAGGGGTTTCAAATAAACGTAATCGGCATTAAGAGGGTCAGTCATGATGGTGGCTGGATTGGAATTTATCAAGGAAACCTTGATACCTTCTTCACGCAACGAACGAGCCGCCTGAGAACCTGAATAATCAAACTCGCAAGCCTGACCGATGATGATTGGACCTGAACCGATAATAAGAACGGACTTAATAGAAGTATTCTTTGGCACTTTCTTGTTATTTTTTTGAGAATGGAAGGGGAGTTTTTAGTTGTGATTTAGTGATTTAATGATTTAGTGATTTAAAATAGGAATTTCATGTCTCTTATTCATTCCTTAAATCACTCATTCACAATTCACAATTCACTAACGTATCTCCAAAAATTGTACAAAGGTAACAGAAACGGTTGAATGAAAAAGGCTTGTTTTTTTTTTCATAGATTTTTTAAATTTTTTCTTGAAGAAGTTAAAATTGAAAAAATACTTTATACCGTAGATTATAAGCATTAGGCAATACGCATATTACATAAAGCAAATTAAATAAACCATCAGGTCAGAACTTGGTTATCATTTAGTAGTTTTTGCGTAAATTTAGAATCTTAAAAACAAAAAAAATGAGACATTTAATTTTATCCGTTTCGTTGGCAACGCTTTTCATGAGTTTTAAGCCAATTGACAAAACCCCAAATAAAGCTCAAAAACTAAAAGCTGATGCTGATAATGGCGGAATTACGCTTCCAAAAGGTTTCGGAGCAATTGTTGTTTCTGAAGGCGTGGGAAAAGCTCGCCACATTGCGGTGAGCGAAAAAGGCGATATTTACGTTCGTCTAAGTAAATTGAAAGATGGCAAAGGAACTATCATCTTGAAAGATACCAACGGAGATGGAAAAGCAGACGAAAGTAAAGGCTTCGGAAATTTTGTGGGAACGGGAATTGCCATCGGAAATGGTTATTTATACGCTTCTTCGGATTCTTCGGTATCACGTTATCCAATGAGAAATGGTATTCCTGACGAATCTAAGCCCGAAACCATTGTTACAGGATTAGAATTGTACGGAGAACACGGAACAAAATCTTTGGCTTTGGACGATAAAGGACATCTTTACGTAACTTTTGGCGCTCCTTCCAATGCTTGTCAAGAGAAAAATCGTACAAAAGGTTCAAAAGGAATGATGCCTTGCCCAATTTTAGATTGGCATGGTGGCGTTTGGCAATTTGATGCGAACAAGAAAAATCAAAAACACGCTGACGGTTTCCGTTACATTACAGGAATTCGTAATATTGTTGGGTTAGCTTGGAACAAAGAACAAGGTGAATTGTACGGAATGCAACACGGGCGTGACCAATTGACAACGCTTTATCCAGAAATGTACAATGCTGAACAAAGTGCTGAATTACCTTCTGAAGAATTTTTATTATTGAAAAAAGGTTCAGATTTTGGTTGGCCATATTGCTACCACGACCGTTTTCAAAATAAAAAAATCCTTAATCCAGAATACGGAGGCGATACCAAAACACAAGGAATCTGCGAAGGAAAAGACAAGCCAATTATGGCGTTCCCTGCTCACTGGGCACCCAATGCGTTGATGTTTTACACAGGAAATCAATTTCCCGCCAAATACAAAAACGGTGCATTTATCTGTTTTCACGGTTCTTGGAATAGAGCTCCATTGAAACAAGGTGGCTATTTTGTGGCTTTTGTGCCTTTCGGAAAAGACGGAAAACCATCGGGCGATTATGAAGTATTTGCCGAGGGTTTTGCAGGAGGTTCAGAAATTAAACAACCAAACGATGCCAAAGCTCGCCCAATGGGATTAGCTCAAAGTGCTGACGGTTCTATTTACATTACTGATTCTGTAAAAGGAAAAGTTTGGAGAGTTATTTATCAGTAAATGTAAGCCGATGTTTCCACATCGGAAATGAATAATTTTAAATACTATTTCCAATGCGGAAGCATTCGTTAGTGTATCCCGATGTTTCCACATCGGATTTTACAGTTTTATTATAATTATTATCCGATGCGGAAGCATCGGGTTACAAAATGAAATACATCATCACTTTATCGTTGCTTACGCTATTTTTAAGTTCAGCAGTGATGCAAAAAAATACCGTTTCAAAACCAGAATTTGCTAATTTTCAAGCGGATTCGGGCAAGATTATTTACGAAACTTACTGTCTCCCTTGTCACCAAGAGGATGGAACGGGCGTGCCTAATATGAATCCTCCCTTAGTGAACACAGATTGGGTACTGGGTGATTCGTTACGACTGATTAATGTCATTCTGAAAGGACTGAAAGATACAGAAATTAATGGCGATAGTTTTTCTAATGAAATGCCATCGCACGATTTTCTGACGGATAATCAGATTGCAGATGTACTCACTTACGTGCGTAAAAGTTTTGGAAATAAGGCAGGGGCAATTAGTCCCGAAGATGTAAAAAAACAAAGAGCTAAAAAATAAGCTTGTTTATAAAATCTTTGAAAACCTTTCCAGAGCTTTTGGGAAGGTTTTTTTATGAACTACAAGTGTTAGGCAATAAGATTTAAGCAAATAAAATGATATTTAGAGTAAAAACGTAACGCATATAGCCTACGGCTTAAAGCATTTAATTACAATTATGACAAAATCACAAATACAGTATTTCATCGGGGCAATTTTGGTAATATTGGGTTCGATATGTTTTGCGGGAAAAGCCGTTTTGGTCAAATACAATTACATTCATTATCACGTAGATACGGTTTCTTTACTGGCTCTCAGAATGTTATTTTCTGCTCCTTTTTACTTGATTATTCTCTTTTTTCAGAATAAAAATCAGGCAGAAGTGCCAAAATTGAACCGTAAAGAATGGGTTTGGATGTTAATAATTGGTTTGGTGGGCTACTACTTAGCGGCATTTTTTGATTTTTGGGGATTGAACTACATCACCGCCAGTGTTGAAAGGCTTATTTTGTTTATTTACCCAACTTTGGTAGTTATTTTTTCGGGAATATTTCTCAAAAAACCGATTCATAAAATTCAATATTTCGCCCTTATTATTACGTATTTGGGAGTGGTTTTTGCCTTTATTCCCGACCTCCGCATGGGTTTGCAGAAAGACTTAATCACGGGTTCATTTTTGGTATTTATGAGTTCGCTCACGTATGCTTTGTACCTGATTGGCTCTGGTGAAATGATTCCTAAAATTGGAGCTTTACGATTTACTTGCTACGCCATGCTGATTTCTACCGCCATGATTATTGTGCATTATTACGTGTCAATTGGTGGTGGTTTATTGTCGTACCAACCCGAAGTTTATTGGTTATCTATCACGATGGCGGTTTTTACGACTGTCATTCCATCGTTTATGATTTCGGAAGGAATCAAAAGAATTGCCTCGGGTAATGCTTCCATTATTGGCAGTATTGGCCCAATTGCTACGATAATTATGGCTAATATTTTCTTAGACGAACATATTTCTACTTGGCAAATCATCGGTACATTCATCGTTTTGGGTGGCGTTTTAATGATTTCTTGGAAAGGGAAAAAGTAGATTTATTAAGTGTTAGGTTTTGGGGATTAGGCAATAGAAAACCCCTTTCTGTCTTTTGCGTATAATTGCTTGGTAATCAAATAGTTGAATTGCTTGCGCATGATGTTTGGTGAGGACACCTACCCGGTATATACATCTTTTTATTGACTCTATTTTGACAAATAATTGATTTTTTTTTCAAAATTATATAAAATAAATTGAACAGAATCTGAACATTTTTTATAGCTTTTGAGTCATTTACCAAAGAAAATTTTGTCAAAAAAGATGTGTATATCGGGTAGGTGAGGAGACCAGCCACGGAAGGAGAATTTAACAAATGAAACTAAGTACAGTGTTTAATAAGTTTTTTGGGGAAACTTAATTATCCGAAAGAACTTCTCGAAAGTAGAAGGAACTTTCGAGAAGTATAAAACGCCGACTT
>JAAFIU010000229.1 GCA_013298805.1 Cytophagales bacterium
TTGCTCATAAAAATAAAAAGTTGCCCGTCATAGACAGACAACTTTCCTTCTGAAACAAAACCACAAGAACCATTACTTGTGGTTGAGTTACAATATTTTATGCTTCAATCAACGACTCATCGTGTTGAGATATATCTAATCCTACTCTTTCTTCTTCTTCAGTAACACGTAAAGGAATGATTTTATCAGTTACCATTAACAATAGATATGACATACCAAATGCGAAACCTGAAACAACCGCAAGAGCCACTAAGTGTTTAATGAAAAGAGCAAAGTCGCCAGTTACGAATAAACCTTGTTCTGTATCAACAACTACTGAGTTTACAGCTTTTGAAGCAAATAAACCAGTCATTAACATACCCATCATACCACCTACACCATGACAAGGGAATACGTCTAATGTATCATCTAATTTAGAATTTGCTCTCCAATGTGCTGCAATGTTTGAAACGATTGCTGCTACGGTACCGATGAAAATAGCTGATGTTACCGAAACGAAACCAGACGCTGGTGTAATAGCAACTAAACCAACTACTGCACCAATACAAAAGCCAAGAGCTGAAACTTTACGACCACGAGTTACATCAAATAATACCCATGATAAACCTGCGGCTGCAGCTGCAACGTGCGTTGTAGCGAAAGCTGAAACTGCTAATGGACCTGCACCTACTGCTGAACCAGCATTGAAACCGAACCATCCGAACCACAATAAACCTGTACCTAATAATACATAAGGAATATTTGCTGGAGGTAAAACACTTGCTTCGATGTGAGACTTACGACGTTTTAAGTATAATGCACCAGCCAAAGCTGCCCAACCTGCACTCATGTGTACAACAGTACCACCTGCAAAGTCAAGAACACCGTATTTAAACAACCATCCTTCTGGGTGCCATGTCCAGTGAGCCAAAGGAGCATAAACAATCACACAGAAAAGAACCATGAATAATACAAAAGCACGGAAGTTAATACGTTCTGCCAAAGCACCTGAAATCAACGCTGGAGTGATTACGGCAAATTTCATTTGGAAAAATGCAAACAAGGCAAAAGGAATTGTTGGTGCTAACGACCAAGGTTTTCCATCAAATACACCTTGAAACATGGCATAAGTAAATGGATTTCCAACATAACCTCCGATGCTGTCACCGAATGCCAAACTGAAACCAAATAATACCCAAATTAGTGTAATTACACCCATTGCGATGAATGACTGCAACATGGTAGAAATAACATTTTTGTGGTTTACCATACCACCATAAAAATAAGCTAAACCAGGAGTCATTAAAAGAACTAAACCTGATGAAACGAGCATCCAAGCGGTATCGCCAGAATCAATTCCTTCTGTTACCGCTGCACCTGGTGCTGGAACAAAAGCTGCCGCTATGGCAATTACAAGTAAGATTCCAATAGGAAGCCATGATGGTTTTTGTTGTGTCATGTGGTTTTTTGTTTTAGGGGTTTGTTTATGGAATTGTTTACAGAAAATTTTAAAATTAACCTTGATTGCTATGAGTGTTAGAAATCAAGGTTAAAAATATTTGTAATTAGAATTTATAAATCATTGCTAATCCAAGTGTTGCTTGTGATTTTTGGTCTTTACCATCACCGTCAACAAAGAAGTTTTTGTCATACGTATCAATTCTTAATTCTGGCTTCAACAATAAGTGACTATCTGCAACTGTAATTGTTGGCGTAATTGTAAGAGAAGTAACTGATACACCTGTGAATGAACCATCCGCATTAGAAATTCTTAAACCTCTAACGGCATCTTGGTTATTGAACGATTCGTATCTCGCTCCTAAACTAAATGTACTTGAGAAATCATATTTAGGATAGATTGCAAAACCTCCCCAAGTTTTAGAAGTTGTTGGACCTCCACCACCTTGATAATCACCTTTTTGAACACCCGTTGCAGCATTTAAGCCAACCATAAATTTATCAGTAATTTGATAAGTAGTTGTTAAATCTAACAATGCGTAGCTTGCGTCTGGTGTTTTTCCAGTTGTAATGTCTTCAGATGCTTCATTTGAAGTAATTCCGTTGATATAAACGTTCCATCCAGCGACTGGTTGCACAAAAACTTGAGCAATTAAACCAGTTTTGCCATTATTGTCATTCAAATTGTCAACATTATTCACTAAACCTCCCATGATTGAGAATTTGTCAGAGAAGGCATAAGCAGCTTTAACTCCAATATGATAGAATGGACCGTTATTGAATAAGTTTGATAGTGAATAATGATAGTTCACTGGTGCATCAATCACTTCATAACCAATGTGCGTTCCGAACTGTCCTGCTGTTAACGTTAATTTATCAGTAGCTTTCCAGTTAAAATAAGCTTGTTTGATAGCTAAGGCTGTTGTTCCTCTTCCTAATGGTCCAATAACATTTCCATATTGCCCTAAGTCTGCATTTGGACCAAATGTTAAATCAACAACTACATCTGACTTTGCTGTTGAATAGCCAATTTTAGTTTGAACTAAGCCTAATGAGAATTGACCAGACTTTTGGTCAAATGCACGAGCAGTTCCCGATGCTCCTAAATTACTTCTGTCTTTCGGGCTATTGAAGTTCGCTAAGTAGTACGAATCAATGTATCCCGAAAATGTGAATTTCCCCTTGTCTTCTGCTTTTTCTTGTGAAAATGCTGAAAACCCTAAAAACAAAGAAAATAAGGTGGTTAAGGCTTTTTTCATAATAAAATTTTGTTTCGTGTTTAAATTAAATGCTTGATTACGACACAAAGATTATAGGTAAAATTCACTATTCCAAATTTTTTGATTAATTTTTTAACCTATTTTTTAGTAATTTTCAAAAAATAATCCAAATTAGGGCTTAAAATAAACTTATAAATATCATTTTTGTGGTTATTTTTCCAATTTTGAGTTATTATTTAACTTATTCTGCAAAAAGGTCAAAAAACCAAATATTCTTAAATTGAAATTCTAAGAAAAAATTGTATTATTTTTATTAATTGTTACTTTGGATACAACGAAGGATGTTTTTTATTTCTGCTCATTTTATAATCTTTCAAAGAATTGATATTTATAGAATATGATTATTTGAGTAAGCGATAATTAATACCAGCAGGGTAATATGACGGGATATTTATGAGAGATAAGTGTTAATCTATTTGATTTCTAATTCATTAGTAAACTCAATAGTGTGGTATTTAATAGTTTGTCGTAAACAAAATTGCCCAGACTTGTTTCCAAATCTGGGCAATTTTGCTTTTATAAATCGGTACAATTTTTAACTAAAAAAATTATTCATTGTGTAACCATGCTTTTTTAGCTAATAAGGTTTCTTCGTCTTCTTCATGGTCAGGGTCTGGAACACAACAATCTACTGGACAAACTGCCGCACATTGTGGTTCTTCATGAAATCCCATACATTCAGTACATTTGTCTGAAACGATGTAATAAAATTCATCAGAAACAGGTGCCATTGGGTCTTTTCCACCAATAACAGAACCGTCTTCTAATTCAACATCAATTAATTTTGTACCGCCTGACCATGTCCATTCAACGCCACCTTCATAAATAGCGGTATTAGGGCATTCTGGTTCACAAGCCCCGCAGTTTATACATTCTTCTGTGATGATAATTGCCATATTATTAAAGTTTATGAGCTTCAGCGAACTTATCGTTTTACCTTTTCTATGATTATTATTGGTATTTGATTACGAAGTCTCAAATTCTAAGCAAATTTAATAGGTAAATTTTGAATAGCCTATAAAGCTACGAGAGTATTGTAAAATATTTATTTCATAAGTTTTGAGTAAATTGCATAAAAATTGATAAAATATGACTTTACAAGCGAGAATCGAAGCATTTGCCGAGTTAGGACGGTTTTTACGTGATAAAAATAATCAAAGTGAAATTGAACTTTGGGCGGATAAAGCTTCACACCAAAATAATTGGTTTACCATTGATAATACATTAAAAGCACTCAATTCTATTGCAGAATACTTTTTGACAGAAGAATTATTGACTCAATGGACTGAACTTTACGAAATTCCAGATACCCCAAAATCGATAAAAAGTGTTGGTGTAATCATGGCAGGAAATATCCCCGCAGTTGGTTTCCATGATTTGTTGACGATTGTTTTGTCGGGTCATGTATGTATGGCAAAAGTTAGCTCACAGGATTCTTTCTTGATGTTGGCTCTGATTGAAAAATTATTGGAAATTGAACCAAATTTAGAAATTCGTTTGACCGAAAAAATGAATGAAGTTGATGCCTTAATTGCCACAGGCTCAGATAATTCTGCTCGATATTTTGAATATTACTTTAGAAATAAGCCACACATTATTCGTCAGAATCGGACTTCTGTGGCAATTTTAAATGGAGAGGAAACTGAGGAAGATTTTATGAGTTTGGGGCGTGATATTACTGACTATTTTGGATTGGGCTGTAGAAATATTTCTAAAATGTATGTGCCATCTGATTATGATTTTACGAAATTTTATGATTCGATTGAGCCATTGGGGGATATTTTCTATCACAACAAATACAAAAACAATTACGATTACAACAAGTCAATTTATTTAGTAAACCAAATTCATCATTATGATAATGGATTTATGATGCTGACTAAAAATGATGCCTTAGTTTCACCAATTTCTGTGATTTTTTACGAAAACTACGAAAATCAGGAAGATTTGAGAAATATCATTTCGTCACAAATTGATAAAATTCAATGCGTAGTTTCAAAAGATGGATGGTTTGAAGGAAGTTTTAATTTTGGAGATGCCCAAAAGCCAAAGCTTTGGGATTATGCAGATGGCGTGGACACAATGGCTTTTTTATTGAGTTTGTAGATTTATTCAGGATTAGCCAAAGTTTCAATTTTGGCTAATTTTAAAACTGTTATTTTACTCCGCACGGGTCAAAATAACAGTTTTGCCAAACATTGGCGAACCCACATACCCCCTTACGCTGAGTGTTTTTTCATTTTTTAAAGTCATTTTGCCCGAAACCGTCATTCCACTTCTTGGGTCGCTTACTTGCCCACCCGTCCACGTATTTTTACTTTCGTAGGTGAATTTTCTAAAAATTTGATACCCAATTGTTGGTTTCACTTTTAAATCTTCTTTTTTCCCATTCGGTGACATCCAAATTATCTTACCAAAATATTCACTATCAACTTTATAAATTTGAATTTTTGAACTTTTGTCATCGGTAAACCAAATACCCACAATTTTTTCGGAATCGTCAGTAAATGAAACCAGCGTAAAAATTAGGGCGATTAAAAATGTTAATTTTATGAATTTCATAGATTGGGGGTTGCTAAGGAATGCTAATTTTTTCTAAACGAAAGGGTAGATTTGTTGATTCTTTGGTAAATTTTAAAACAAAGAATTCCTGCTAAAACACCAACTCCTGCACCTGCAAGCACATCAAGTGGATAGTGGACACCCACGTATATACGACTATAAGACACAATTATTGCCCACAAATAGAAATATTTGATGCTTGGAAACTCTTTACCAAATAATAGTAAGAGGCAAGTTACCAAAGTAAATGTATTGGCAGCGTGTGAAGAACAAAACCCAAATTGACCGCCACAAGCACCCACCACATGGACTAATTGCTGAATGGCTGGTTCATGGCAAGGTCTAAGGCGTTCAACCAATGGTTTTAAAATGCCTGAACAAACTCTATCTGATATAACAACACTCATAATAATGGTCAATAACATTCCGATTGACTGTCTTTTATAACGCCAAATAATTGTTCCTATAATCAGAGCGTACATCGGAAACCATTCATTTTTGCCTGAAACCCAAGCCATAATTGGGTCAAATGTGGCATTATGGAAAGAATTGAGCCATAAAAAGGCTTGTGTATCAAGTTCGTTTAAGCTCATAATTTATAAATTCATACGGTTTCTAACTCTTTCCATAGTTGATTTGGCAATCACTTCTGCTTTGGCTTCGCCAGCTTGTAATTTTTCTTCCAATTCTTCGATGTGGTTCATATAATACTCAAATTTTTCTCTTTCCTCCACAAATTCTCGTACTAAAACAGTATGAAGAGCATTTTTGGCGTGACCATAACCGTAGCCACCAGCCAAATAATTCTGACGCATTTCGTCAATTTCTTGTGGACTTGCCACTAAAGAATATAATTTGAAAACGTTATCTGTGTCAGGGTTTTTTGGGTCTTCCAAAGGCGTGGCATCAGTCACCACTTTTTTAACGGCTTTCAATAAATCTTTTTCATTCAAGAAAATATCAATATAATTATTGAGTGATTTACTCATTTTTTGTCCGTCAATTCCTGGAATTGTCATTACCGACTCATCAATTTTTGCTTCGGGAAGAATCAATGTATCTTCTCCATATTGACGATTGAAAGCTCCACCCAAATCACGAGTCATTTCTAAATGTTGTCTTTGGTCTTTGCCAACGGGTACAACGTGAGCATCGTACAACATAATATCAGCCGCTTGCAAAACAGGGTACGTGAAAAGTCCTGCGTTGACATCCGCCAATTTTTCAGATTTATCCTTAAAACTATGAGCATTGGCTAACATCGGAAATGGCGTAAAGCAATTCAAATACCACATCAATTCAGTATGATAACCTGCCAATTTAGATTGACGATAAAAAAAGTTTTTATCTGCATCAAAACCACAAGCTAACCATGCTGCCGCAATGGCATAAGTATTTTCACGCAATTGCTTGCCATCTTTGAGAGATGTTAGGGTATGTAAATCGGCAATGAATAAAAATGATTCATTCTCTGGATTTTTAGAAAGTTGAATAGCTGGTTTAATTGCCCCAAGGATATTGCCTAAGTGGGGTCTGCCCGATGCTTGTATGCCTGTAAGAATTCGCATTATTTGTGGTACGAACAGCTCGTTCGTAATTTTTATAAGATTTGTTCCTGTAAAATTCACTAAAATCTACCAATCCATCAAATCAAGAATGAGGTTATTTACACAAATCATTATCTTTGGTATCAAAAGCAACCAAACTAATCCTTCATTGTCTAATTAATGTAAGTTGCGTATTATAAAAAGCAAAATCTTTCAATATCGACCTAAATTTGGTTTGCCAACTAAATTTACTCTCAATGAAAGATTTTACCATTGCAATTTATTGTTTTGTAGACGATTTATT
>JAAFIU010000457.1 GCA_013298805.1 Cytophagales bacterium
GAGGTGGGGTAAAATGTTGTTGCCTAAAACTAACAAAAAATGTTAATAAGAATCAAATTTTACAAAATGAATAAGAGCCAACCAAATATTATTCGGTTAGCTCCTATTTACCAAGTTACCCTAACGCAGAGAATAAATCAGAGATTAACTCTGTTAAACTGTGCAATATTCGATTAAAATTACTCTTGTCAGGAATATTAAAACCATGATGACTGGCTAAATAACTACAAGCTGATGTTTGATTCACATAAAAGTATTTTGCAGAAATAATGACAGTTGTGATAACTTGAGAATTACTCAGTTTACGACGTTTGTCAATAGATTTATTATCAAGTTTTAGTAATAAATCGTCTACAAAACAATAAATTGCAATGGTAAAATCTTTCATTGAGAGTAAATTTAGTTGGCAAACCAAATTTAGGTCGATATTGAAAGATTTTGCTTTTTATAATACGCAACTTACATTAGTTACATTACCATATAGGGAAGATAGGAAACATAGTGATTCAAACGTTCCGTTTGAACAATTCATTTTAATTAGTTTAAAAAACTGCGATGGATACAATTTAACTAACCAATTCACTTAGTTGCTGGGCTTTAGTCATTTTCTAACATCTAAAACCCAAAAACTAACACCTAATATCAATCCTCTGGAAAAGGAATATAAATAAAACTGGCGAAATCTTTATCAAGTACAAAAAGGCAACAAAACTCATCGGGGTCTTTATAGCTTGACTTAAAAACCTCCACATTTTCTTCAGCAATAATTTCTCTCTGGACAAATTCTTCCATCACTGAGGCATGATAATTCCATTGATTTTCGTTCATTTCGAGCATTCCTATGAGGCGTTCTCCAATTTGAACAGGGTTTTGTGACACCCCAAAAATAGGATATTTAGAAAAACCTCGGGTACGAATTTGATACGAGGCTTCTTTTAAAAACTCCGAAACTTTGGCAAAGTCGGCAGAAATAACGCCCAAACGCTTCCCATCTAAATCTGGTGAATTGGGGGCATTGGATATGGCTTGATAATCTTCTAACATTTTCGTTGTTTGTTTTTCGATGTCCGATTTTCGATGTTTGTTTTTAGGCAATTACTTTGGTGCTATTTTACGAACATCAAACATCGAATAACTAAAATCTTGCTGCACTTAATAAACTTAAATCCTTATAATTCATGCCAAATTTTTTGGCTATAGTTGCATTTGTAACGCTTCCTTTATAGGAATAAACACCTTTCATAAAAGATTTGTTTGCAAAAATGGCTTCTTCAATACCACCTGTTTTTCCTGTTTTCAAAAGGAATGACGTAAAAATATTACTCAAAGCCTGACTGGCAGTATGAGCTACTCGTGAAGGAATATTAGGCACGCAGTAGTGAATAACGTCATATTTTCGATAAATTGGATTGTCGTGAGTCGTCATTTCGGAAGTCTCAAAACAACCGCCTTGGTCGATACAAACATCAATAATTACCGAATCTGGTTTCATCATCGACACCATTTCTTCGGTAACAATACAAGGCGTAAAGCCATCTTCTGCACGTAAAGCCCCAATCACTACGTCAGCTTCGCAAATTGCTTGGTTAAGTGTATGAGAGTCAATAATACAAGTGTAAATATTGTGTCCGACGGAGTATTTCAACCGTTGTAATTTAAAAATATCCTTGTCGAAAACCTTCAAATCTGCTCCTAAACCAATCGCAATTCGGGCGGTGTATTCTGACACCGTTCCTGCTCCTAAAATTACCACTTTGGTTGGTGGTACGCCTGTAATTCCGCCTAAAATTACACCCATACCGTTATTGGCACTGCTCAAACATTCAGCGGCAATCAACATGACGGTACTTCCCGCAATTTCAGACATGGCTCTGATTATAGGTATTCCTCCACCATTATCTTCAATGTATTCGTAACAAAGTCCTGTGATTTTTTTACGGTTCAATTTCTCAAAATATTCCTTCGTCATGCGGGGCAAATTGAGCGAAGAAATAACCGTAGAGCCATTTTTAAGGTATTCTATTTCAGCATCTGTAAGTGGCTGAACCTTCAAAATAACGT
>JAAFIU010000126.1 GCA_013298805.1 Cytophagales bacterium
ACTATGGACATTTGTTCTTTAATATGCTGAGTTTATACTTTTTTGGAGCTAATGTAGAGTATTATTTCTCCGTTCTCTTTGGCGAAAGCACAGGGAGTATTTTGTACGCTGCTCTGTATTTAATTGGAATCATTGTTGCCAATTATCCTGATTTTGCAAAGTATAAAAACAGTAGTGGATATAATGCACTTGGGGCATCTGGAGGGGTTTCAGCAGTGGTTTTTTCGGCAATTTTATTTAATCCAACCGCCACAATTTTGATTTATTTTATTCCAATGCCGGCTTTTATGTATGCGGTACTTTATTCGTTTTATTCATATTATATGTCAAAACGAAATTTGGATAATATCGGACACTCGGCTCACCTTTATGGGGCAGGCTTTGGTGTTGCGTTTACGTTGTTATTAAAACCCGCTTTGCTTTCGAGTTGTATTGCTCAGATAACGGAATATTTGCAGCGGTTTTTGTGAAAAATGTATGAAGTGTTGTCATTGCGAGTGCAACGAAGCAATGACAGCAATTTACTCATTTTTTACGCACTCCACCACCGCCTGAATTTTCTCCGCATCAGAATACACAATATCATACTCAGGTACTTCCGAAAGTCCACCCATCGCAATTCCTTCTTTTCGATAAATCATTGATGAATCACGATTTGCCTTTCCCGTCAAGTGTAAGGCATTTACGCCTGTACTTGCAAGGATTTGGGCATTATTAGCATTTACGCCACTCCCTGCCATGATTTGGATGCGTCCGTCGGCACGTTTTACCAACTCCACAAGGTTTTTAATCCCCTCCATTGCCGTATTTTTTTGTCCTGATGTTAAAATTCTATGACAACCCGCTTCAATAATATCTTCGAGAGCCTCAAAGTAATCCTGAGTCATGTCAATAGCACGGTGAAAAGTAACTTGTAAAGGTTTGGCTAACTCAACCAATGCTTTTGTTTGGATAATATTTACCCGACCATCTTTTTGTAAAATACCCAAAACGATACCGTCGCAACCCAAAGATTTAGCAACTTGAATGTCGGCTTTCATTACGTCAATTTCATCATTAGTATAACAAAAATCTCCACCACGTGGACGAATCATGGAATGAATTTCAATTGATGTACGTTGTTTTGCTAAGGATATTAAACCTGCGGAGGGAGTAGTGCCTCCTTCATACATGGCAGCACAAAGTTCAACTCGTTTTGCACCTCCAATTTCAGCCGCAATACAGGACTCAAGCGAGAATGCACACACTTCAATTGAAGGAGGTAAGTTTGAAAATATCATAGAAATAAAATTTATTTTAAGCAAAATATAATGTTTTCAGAAATTTTGTGTTATTTGGAAGTAATAATTTTTAAATAGAAACAGTTTTTCATAAGGAAAAAAATTATACTTTTGCAATCCTAAGAAAAAAGACAAAATTAGAGAATATAATAAACTTATTCTCAGGGTTTTAAATTAGTAATTAATCGTAACCAAATTCATAGATTATGTACTGGACACTTGAATTGGCATCATACCTTGAAGATGCACCATGGCCTGCAACCAAAGACGAACTTATTGACTACGCTATCCGCACAGGGTCGCCGTTGGAAGTAGTTGAAAATTTACAAGAACTTGAAGACGACGGTCAGCCGTATGAGAGTATAGAAGAAATTTGGCCAGATTATCCGACCAAAGATGATTTCTTCTTCAATGAAGACGAATATTGACAACGCCAGAAATGCCACCCACAAGGTGGCATTTTTTATGTAACTCGAATCTCCTGATTCGAGAACTTTCATTTATTTTCGATAAGAAAACGAATTTCCGCCCAGCATCGGGTTACAAAACATGAAAATCAACCATATTACTCAATTAAATTCCGACTCAAAGGTCGTCGTGTTGTCTTTTTTGCAAGATGATAATTTTGAAAGCCAACTACAAAAAACATGTTCAGGTTTCGGTTTGAATTTTGACTTAGTAAAACAGGATTTTAAAGCAGATTTAAAGGAATTTCAAATTTTTTATACGTCTGAATATCAGAAAGTTATATTCTTGGGTTTGGGTAAAAAACCTAATACCTTAGACATTATCAAAGCTTTCAGAACGCTGTTTTTAAAGCAAAAAACGAAACTTCCCGATGGTGTTACAATTGATGTTCAAAACTTGTCTAATCAATGGACTGAATACGTTGTAATTGGTTCTATGTTAGGAGGTTATGATTTGGATTTATATAAAACCGAAAGAAAAGGAACATCGCCAATTTTTCAGAAAGATGGTGTTTTGAATATTCTTTCATCTACTGAAAATACTAATGATTTAATTGTCAGAGCCAAAGCAATTGCCAAAACCCAAATGCAAATCTTCGACTTGATGAATGCTCCTGCTAATAAAAAAACACCACAAACTTTAGCAGATTGGGCGGTAAATTCGGGCAAAAAGTTTGGATATTCGGTTAATGTTTTAGAAAAACAACAACTAAAATCGCAAAAATTAGATGCTCTTTTAGCCGTTGGACAAGGTAGCGAACACCCGCCAGTCTTGATTGTGATGGAATATAAATCGCCCGAAGCGAAACAGAAAGTAGGTTTAGTAGGCAAGGGCGTTACGTTTGATACGGGTGGAATTTCGATAAAATCTTCAACTAATATGCACTTAATGAAGTCGGATATGGGCGGAGCAGCGGCTGTTTTAGGCACGATAGAATTGGCGGCAAAGTTGCAATTGCCCGTTCATTTAATTGGTGTAATTCCTGCTTGCGAAAATTCTGTTGATGGAAAGTCTTTCAAACCAAGTGATGTAATTGGATCATATTCTGGCAAAACCATTGAAATAATTGATACCGATGCCGAAGGTCGTTTGATTTTGGCAGATGGGTTAAACTATCTCGTAAAAAATTATCAGCCCGATATCATGATTGATTTGGCAACGCTCACGGGTAGTTGCGTGGCAACTTTGGGTTATCATGCGGCAGGTTTGTTCACTAATAATGATGAATTAGCCCAAAATCTTGCCAAAGCAGGCGACCAAACGGGAGAAAGATTGTGGCGTTTGCCGCTTTGGGATATTTATAAAGAAGATATTACTTCTGATGTTGCCGACGTGCGTAATTATTCGGGAAAACCTATGGCAGGGGCAATTTCTGCGACAAAATTTTTGGAAGTGTTTACCGAAAATCATCAAAATTGGGCTCACCTCGACATTGCAGGAACGGCTTTTGGTGATATTGAATTTGCTCCACAAAGAGCAGGAACAGCTTTTGGGGTTAGATTATTATTGGAGTTTTTGGAGAAGATTGTTTAGTGTATTGATTTTAAAATAGTGAGTTTTGCCATTGCGAGCATTGCGAAGCAATCTGTTGGATTGATGAAAAGAACGTTGAGTTATTAATGTTGTGTCCCAAGTCTTTTTCATCATTCTAAAAGATTGGTTTAACGAAAATCTGATTCACTACGCTCGCAATGATAGCTATTCAAAGTTTACAATTTGTAATAACTCAAAAAAATCACTAATTTAGGTCAAATAACAAAATCAATTTTATGGCTCAGTCGCTCTCATTTCTCTGCGTTTCTACTTTTTTCAAAGGCAATGAATTCTTACGCTCGTGCAAGCAGGCGGGTAATACTGTTTATTTGTTGACCAATAAAAAATTGGAGCATAAACCTTGGGTTCGAGAATTTATTGATGAAGTTTTTTACATTGAAGAAAAACCCGACGGCTCATTTTCGATGGATGAAATTATTGCGGGTTTGGCGTACATGATGCGGTCGAAGAAAGTGGATAGAATTGTGGCTTTGGATGATTTTGACGTAGAAAGAGCTGCTCATTTACGGGAACATTTCCGTATTCCAGGAATGGGACAAACTACTGGACGGCATTTTAGAGATAAATTGGCGATGCGGATGAAAGCCCAAGAAGCAGGCATAAAAGTACCAATGTTTTCGAGTTTGTTCAACGACCACGACATTTTTGAATATACCCAAAAAGTAACATTTCCTTGTGTGGTAAAACCACGTTCGGAGGCTTCTGCAACAGGTATCAAGAAAGTATATAATGCAGAGCAATTATGGGAGGTGGTTCATCACCTTGGAGACAAGCGACACGAATATTTGGTGGAGCAATTTAAACCTGGGGATGTTTTTCATGTAGATTCACTTTCGGTGAATGGTAAGTTTGTTTTTACTCGTTGTAGTCAATATTTATCAACTCCGATGGAAGTGGCTCACGGCGGAGGAATATTTAGGTCAGTAACTGTTCCTTTTGGCTCAAAAGATGATAAAGCTCTTCAAAAAGCCAATGCTCAAGTGATGAAAGCTTTTGGCATGAATTATTCGGCAAGTCATTCCGAGTTTATCAAAGACCATGAAACGGGTGAAATTATCTTTTTAGAAACGGCTTCGAGAGTAGGAGGGGCAAATTTAGCCGAAATGGTAGAAGCCTCTTCGGGCATCAATTTATGGCGTGAATGGGCAATTATCGAAACGGCAATGGCAAAAGAGGGGGAATATGTTTTACCGCCCGTTGAAAATAATTATTCTGGAATTATTATATCTTTGTCCAACCATCAATATCCCAATACCGAAGGTTTTAACGACCCAGAAATTTATTGGAGAATTGATATGGAATACCATATTGGTTTCATTGTAAAGTCGGATAATCGAGCAAGAATCATAGAATTATTGGATGATTATACCCAAAGAATTTATGATAATTTCCACGCATCTGCTCCTGTACCTGAGAAATCAGCCCATTGACGAAAAGGAGGGAGGATTAAAGGAGGCTGGAGACGGAAAAAATAAAGAGAACTATTACGTTCATTTTTATTTTTCCGTCTCCAGCCTCCTTTTTTATTACTTCCGCTTATAATAATACAACTTCACAGGAACAAAATTAGGTCCCGTTTCACTGATTGTATAATAGCCCGCACCATTTTGAGAAAAACAAACTCCTTCACCTTGTGGTTCTGCGGTATAAGGAAGTATAATTGGGGTACGTTTCAGAGCCTCTGGAATACTTTCATTGGTATTACGTCTCCAATGGAAAATTTGGAGGTAATTTTTGATGATAATTTCTTGATTATCAACAGAAACATTGCCGTCGGTAATGAATAATGGAGTGGCTGTACCCGTAGAAAATGTTAATTCTTGAACAAATTCTGCCGTCATGGTACTACTATAAGATTGCGGATATGGCAAACGGTAAAGGCGTTTAAAATTGTCTCTTTTACTAATAATATAAATATCTTTTGAACCTTGGTCAATCAAAAAGCATTCGGCATCACGTGGACCATCGGGATATTTAAATGATATTTTCTGAACATTTTTTAGCGTAACATATTGAGCTGTAGTCGCAGTAATGTCAGGTTCCGGAACACGATAAATTGCCGATTCTTCGTGGTTAGCATTATTGTCTCCAATTTCGCCTACGTAAATGTATGAACCTTCTGGGAATTGAACCATTGAAATAGCTTCCCAATCTCGATTCGTAGCTCCCTCTAAATTGAACTCACGAGTGCCTTTTCCGTTAGCATCTAACAAAAAAATACGATTTCTATCACCACTATCATTGTGTGTCCAGAGATAACCTTTATTTCGATAACTTGCTACTATACCAGAGGATTCTTGTATTTGTCCAACATTTTCAATGACTCCCAAATCTTGAGAATCGTTAAAACTATCTGAAGGTGAAACTGTTTGTTGACATGATAACAATGGAATAATGAATAAGAGGTATTTTTTCATGATTGATATATTACGAAAGCTCCTTACTCACTTCATCAATTTCCATTTTCGGAGTTACTTTCACTTTTTTAATTCTTCGGGTATCTACCGATGCAATTCTAAATTTAAACTTTTCGTATTCAATTTCTTCGCCAGCATGAGGCAAACGAGTAAATAGTTCTATGATAAGTCCAGCCAATGATTCACTATCTCCTCTGACTTTATCGAAATAATCGTTGTCAATATCTAACGCACGACATACGTCATTTAGTGCAACTTTTCCTTCAAATTCATAAGAACCATCAAGCATTTTTACGTAACCTAAATCTTCAACGTCTGATTCGTCATGAATGTCTCCGACAATTTCCTCAATAATATCTTCCATCGTCACAAGTCCTTCGGTTTCTCCGTATTCATTCACGACGATTGCCATGTGAACTCGTTTCTCTTGAAAATCATAAAGCAAATCATCAATTTTTTTACTTTCAGGAATAAAAAATGGTTGATGAATTAATTCTTGCCAAATGTAATGTTCGTCTTTTTCAAGGTGTGGAAGCAAATCTTTGATGTAAAGGATACCTTCAATTTTATCAATTGTTTCTTTGTAAACAGGTACACGAGAATACCCCGATTTGTTGATTTTATCCATCAATTCATGGAAATCATAAGTGACATCAAACGCAGTAACATCTCTTCTTGAACGCATCACGCTTTTGGCAGAAATACTCCCAAAATTGACAATGCCTTTCAAAATATCTTTTTCTTGTTCAGAGGTGTCTTTCCCTGTGGTTATTTCCAAGGCATGATTTAATTCATCAGCCGTAATGGTATAACCTTTTCGTTCCACTCGTTTTTCAATAATATTACTGATACCCAACAATAAAGACGAAAGGGGTTTAAAAACAGTTGTCGCAATGCTAATTAATGGAGCTGTAATTCTGGCAAAACGTAAATTATTTTGTTGAGCCCAAACTTTAGGAATTAATTCCCCAAAAAAAGTAATGATAAAAGTTACACCCACCAATAAAATCAAAGTAGCCACTAAGCCTTCTTTTTGCTCTTCACCCACAATTTGTTCGGTAACATACGTAGAAATGGTAATGAACGTGATGTTGACTAAATTGATAAAAATCAGGAGCGTCGCCAACAGTAATTGAGGTTTATCCAATAATTTGGCAATGGTGCGTTCGCTGCTACTTTCGCTTTCACGGCAAGCAGAACGTTCTTCGGCAGAGAGAGAAAAGAATGCTACTTCAGAGCCTGCCAAGAGGGCAGAAAGCAAAAGCAATCCAATTAAAACAAGTGCGTTGATTCCATAAACGCTGTATGAGGAGGTGCTTTCAACTTGTGCCAAAAGCACCCAAATCGGGTGAGGTTCGTCGGATAATTGTGTTTCCAAAATGTTGTGTTGAGGTTTTAGGGTTAGGGGTTAGGTTTTAGAAGTTAGATAATCATAGAGATTTTATCCCTAATTGATTCCTAAAACCTAACCTCTAAAACCTTAAAAATAATTAAAATGGTAAATCGTCGCCACCTTCACCACCAGCATTTGTGTCAAATTCTGGGGCGGAAGGTGCTGTTTGTGCTGGAGCGGGGCGTGGAGCTTGTGCTTGTGGTGCAGGTGCTGAACCTCCTTCTTGGTTATCTCTACGATTATTAGGCAGAAGCGTAATATTTGTTCCTCTGACTTTCGTAACTCTTCGAGTAATGTTGTCTTTATCAACATACTCTTCCGAGCGAATTTTTCCTTCAATGTACACAGAATCACCTTTATGAAGATATTGCTCACTCAAATTTGCAAGAGTGTCCCATAATTCAATTCTGTGCCATTCTGTTTGTTCTACTCTTACTCCGTCTTTATTGTTATAAGAATCTGAGGTAGCAATATTAAATGTAGCCACCTTCATGCCACTTGGTAGAGAACGAATCTCAGGGTCAGCCCCAAGATTTCCTAATAAGATTACTTTGTTTACGCCAGCCATCTTTTTGGTTTTTGTTTAAATTTTTATGAATTTACTGAAAATAGATTAAAATACGAAGTCAATTAAGTAATTATTCACTAAGGTAGATTTGGGTAAATTATCAACTTCATCAAGGGAAAACCATTTTAAATCCGAAGGCAAATTTAGAAGAAAATCATCATTGATTACTAAATGCCAAAATTTTGTATAGATTCTCTGATGTGTCAAAACGTGTGTGTAAGTATTTGATTCTCTTTTTACTACCGAATTTTGTAAAATATCATTCAGAAAAACGTCTTCGCTGACAATATCATCAAACGCTTGAACATTTTCCGTAAACTCCTTTAAATAAAAATCGTACATACCCGACCATACATCCTTGTGTGTACGCTCGTGCATCGCAAAATTACGATTTTGTTCAATCACAAAATAATTAAAAAATCTTTCTCTAACTTTTACTTTTTTAGATTTCACAGGTAAAACGCTTACTTTGCCCGTTGCATTTGCCACACATTCAAATGTCAATGGACAAAATATACAATTTGGCGAAGCAGGCGTACACTGAATAGCCCCAAATTCCATAATGGCTTGGTTATGAATATCTACATTTTTTTCGGGAAGGACGGCTTCGGCTAATTTAGTAAAAACCTTTTTGGCTTCGTTGCTCGCAATGTCCGTTTCTTCGCCAAATACCCTTGAAAGTACCCGATACACGTTTCCATCAAGCACTGCCACTTTTTCGCCAAAAGCAAAAGAAGCAATGGCGGCAGCCGTATAAGTACCAATTCCTTTTAATTTTAATAATTCAGAATAGGTATTTGGAAATTTGCCACCGTAATTTTCTACCACCATTTTGGCGGTTGTATGCAAATTTCTGGCTCTTGAATAGTAGCCCAAACCTTGCCAAAGTCGCAAGACATCTTTCTCATCTGCTACCGCTAAATCTTGCACCGTCGGAAAGGTTTCGATAAACTTAAAGTAATAAGGCATTCCTTGTACCACCCGAGTTTGTTGAAGAATAACCTCCGAAAGCCAAATAAAATAAGGGTTGTGTATGTCTCGCCAAGGCAAATCTCGTTTGTGTTGATTATACCAAGTGATTAGTTTTTGAGAAAATATATGGTCTTGCATTATTTGAGTTTGCTGATAAATAAAGTACGTTTTAAACAATAATTATGAAGTAATATATCCACAAGTTACAATCTTCTTTTACAAACATAATAAAATGAAAATATTCAATTAGATAATACAAATCATCATTTATTCGCTCAAATGTCTAACAATTAAGCATTTACAAAAAAAAAGTTATTACAATTATTTTCTGTTTCTTTCATAATTAAAAGCAAAACCGTACCTTTGTGTCCCCTAATGCTAAAGGGTTCTCAAAAATGGTGAGATTGGCTTGAAAAAATAGAGCTAAAGTCTTCATTATCAGCTAAAAAGGAAGCAACCATTATTGTTTAATATATTTTTAACTTAAAATTTCCAACAAGTGACTAAGGCAGACGTAATCGTAGAAATCGCAGACAAGACTGGCATCGACAAAGCAGATGTTTCAAGTGCAATTGAGTCTTTTTTCTCAGTAATTAAAGACAATCTCGCAAAGGGAGAAGCAGTATATGTAAGAGGGTTCGGTAGCTTCGTGAACAAAAAGAGAGCTCATAAAATTGCTCGTAATATCTCAAAAAATACCACAATCGAGATTCCTGAACATTATATCCCAAGTTTCAAGCCTGCAAAAACATTTGTTGAGCAAGTAAAATCTAACGCAAAGTTGTAATTGGAATTTATGAGTTGAAAGTTTATGAGTAATTAGATTTTTTGAAATACCTTTACTCATAAACTTATAATCCTTAATTCATAAACCAATTTATGCAAATGCAAAAGTCTTTTATAATAATCATTGTTATCGCACTTGCCACCGTCGGCGGATTGTACAGTTTGCCTAAAGTAGTAGTGAACGATGAAAAAAAGACCTTAGAACAGCCCGCTAAAGAAGCGACTACTGGTTCAGCCAATCGTGATAAAGGTGTAAAAGAAGAAACTCCACAAGTTACTGAAAGCCACACAGAGTCATTGACCAAAGAACAACAAACAGTAATAGATAATTTGCGGGGAGTTTATACGAAAGCAAGTGGGAAAAGTAAAATAAAGCCAGCCGAAGATTTGATTAATCAGTTTGTAAAATATACCCGTTACGACAGTGCGGCACATTATGCAGACGAAATTATTAAAATTGACCCTTCGGAAAACAATTTGATGAAAGCAGGTGGGTTGTATTATGAAGCCTTTACTTATGCTCTCCAAAGCGACAAAACTGTGAAAATGGGAGAGAAGGCTCGTGAAGTTTATCAAAAAGTTTTGGATAAAAACCCCAATAATCTCTTAGCAAAAACCAATATGGCAATGACCTATACCGCAACTCAAACTCCGATGCAAGGAATTATGATGTTGAGAGAAGTCATCGCTAAGGAACCAGACTATGAGCCAGCTTTGTTTAGTTTAGGAATCTTGTCAATACGGTCTAATCAATTTGGTAAAGCCGTTGACCGTTTCAAGCAAATACTGAAGAACAATCCATCAAATTCAAAGGCGGCATTAAATTTGGGATATTGCTTAGCGGAGTTAGATAGAAAAGAAGAAGCAACGCAGATTTTAGAAAAAGTCTTGAAAAGTAGCCAAGACCCACAAGAAAAAGCTGCCGCCAACGATATTTTATCAAAGTTGCATTAGGTGTAATAGGGGTTAGGTTTTAGGGGTTAGGTTTTAGGAACGTTCCTAAAATAAACATCGAATATCGAACTTCTGACATCGACATTAAATATATTTTTAACATTTAAAACCTTTAAAATCATGCCTTGCGGAAAGAAAAGAAAGAGACACAAGATCTCAACGCACAAAAGAAAAAAGCGTCTTAGAAAGAACAGACATAAGAAGAAATAGTTTAGGGAATAAGGGTTAGCACTTAGGGCTTAGTTGTTACAAAAAACCTAAAACCCAACCCTTAAACCCTTTATAAAAACAGGCAAAATTCAGTCTCTGAAATTTGCCTGTTTTTGTCGTTTTTGTGAGATTGTTGTCTTGAAAAATAATTTAGTTACTTAATGTTTTCAGTATCAAACATTTATGTAATTATCGGTTATGACATTTGGTAAAGATAGGTATTTGGTCTTCAGTATTTAGAGGTATAAATTAATATGCTAAATCTGTATAATTGCCCATCTTTCAGCTAATAAACCAATCACGTCACCCACATTTAAAAGTCAAACTAAGAAAAATAGTATAGACAAAACTTTATTAATTATTGATTAATAGTTGTGAGTATTGAACCATGAGTTCCCAAAATACACAGAAACACGGCTGACAGTTGAATACAACGTCAATAATTTTCCTGATTTAGAAATCGCTTTCCCTTTTCTCAACAGGCTCGAACATATCTATAATTTATTGATTATTAGAGGCTTACCTAAGAACACTCACGACGCAAATTTCTTCTCATTTTGTCAATCTAAATGCTTAATTCACCTGTGAGTAACGAATTAATTATCAATTCGACTCCCAAAGGTGACCGCATAGCTTTGTTGCAAGACAAACGCATTGTGGAGTATCACTTAGAGGAGTCCGAACCACACTTTTCCGTCGGAGATATTTATCTCGGGACAGTCAAGAAGATGGTTACGGGATTAAACGCTGCCTTTATTGACATTGGTTATGAGAAAGATGCCTTTCTTCACTACCACGATTTAGGACCAAACGTTAATTCCCTAAACAAGTTTACTAAGGAAGTTATCGCTGAAAGAATAAAATCTGGACGTTTAGATAATTTCAAATTAGAGCCAGAAATTGACAAACACGATAAAATTGACAAAGTGTTGAGTAAAAACACGCCAATTTTGGTTCAGGTTGTCAAAGAACCCATTTCTACCAAAGGACCACGTTTATCGTGTGATATTTCTATCGCAGGACGTTATACAGTGTTAGTTCCTTTCTCAAATGGGGTAAATATCTCGAAAAAAATTACGGCAAAAACCGAACGACAACGTCTGCAAAGATTGATGTCGTCGATTAAACCAGCCAATTTTGGGGTAATTGTTAGAACAGTAGCAGAAGGCAAAGAAGTAGAGGAATTGGATAAAGACCTCCGTGAATCAATTGCCAAATGGGATGCGGGCATGAAGGCTCTGAAAAGTGCTAAACCTCGTGATAAAATAATCGGAGAAATGAGTCGGGCAACGTCAATGTTGAGAGACTTATTGAACGAAAATTTTGATAGTGTTGTCGTTGATACACCCGAATTATACCAAGAAGCTCGCAATTATGTCTTGAATATTGCTCCCGAAAAAGAGAAAATCGTCAAGTTACATCAAGGGAAAACGAAAGTTTTTGAGCAATTGGGTATCGAAAAACAACTAAAAATGTTGTTTGGACGTTCGGTAAGTTTACCACAAGGTGGTTATTTGATAGTTGAACACACAGAGGCATTGCACGTAATTGATGTCAATTCGGGTAATAAATCCAACAGTGAGGAAGATCAAGAAGCCACCGCATTGAGTGTAAACCGTGAAGCAGCGAAAGAGATAGCTCGTCAGTTGAGATTGCGAGATATGGGCGGAATTATCGTTATCGACTTTATTGATATGAAGAAAGCTGAAAATAAAAAGCTGATTCAAGACATCATGAAGGAAGAAATGAAATCTGACCGTTCTAAATTCACGATTTTGCCATTGACGAAATTTGGTTTGATGCAGATTACTCGCCAGCGTGTACGTCCAGAAATGAATGTAATTACGGCAGAAAATTGCCCTGCTTGCGGAGGAACTGGAAAAATTACAGCAAGTATTGCTATTTCAGATATTATCGAACATCATTTAGAGCATATTCTGGAAAAACAAAACGAGAAAAA
>JAAFIU010000145.1 GCA_013298805.1 Cytophagales bacterium
AAAGAATACATGAAAATAGCTGTAATCGGAACGGGATACGTGGGATTGGTAACGGGAACTTGTTTTGCTGAAACTGGTAATCAAGTTATCTGCGTGGATATTGACGCAAAAAAAGTAGAAAAGATGAAAAACGGGGTCATTCCAATTTATGAACCTGGTTTAGAAGAATTATTCCTTCGTAACTCAAATGAAGGAAGATTAAAATTTACTACTTCTTTGTCGGAAGGTATTAAAGATGCACAGGTAATCTTTTTGGCTTTACCAACACCTCCAGGTGCTGACGGTTCAGCAGATTTAAAATATATCTTGAAAGTTGCGGACGATTTAGGTCCAATTTTAGAAAATTACGTAGTTGTAATTGATAAAAGTACAGTACCAGTTGGAACAGCTGAAAAAGTACAAGCAGCAATCGCTAAAAATGCAAAAGTTGAATTTGACGTAGTTTCAAATCCAGAATTCTTGCGTGAAGGTGTTGCAGTAGAAGATTTTATGCGACCTGACCGTGTAGTTATTGGTACAAAATCTGACAAAGCAAAAGCGATGATGACGAAGTTATACGCTCCGTTGGTTCGTCAAGGAAATCCAGTAATTTTCATGGATGAGCGTTCGGCTGAAATGACTAAATATGCAGCTAATGCTTTCTTAGCAACAAAAATCACGTTCATGAACGAAATTGCCAACCTTTGCGAAAAAGTTGGAGCAAACGTTGATGATATTCGTAGAGGTATCGGAACGGATTCTCGTATCGGTAAAAGATTCCTATTCGCAGGTATCGGTTACGGCGGAAGTTGTTTTCCTAAAGATGTTCAAGCGTTAGAAAAAACATCTAAAGAAAATAATTACGATTTCAAGATTTTACAAGCCGTAATGGACGTAAATGAAGACCAAAAAACTCGCTTAATCCCAATGATTAACGATTATTTTGGAGGAGATTTGAAAGGCAAAACTTTTGCGATGTGGGGATTGGCTTTCAAACCATATACTGATGATATTCGTGAAGCACCAGCTTTGTATAATATCGAGGCACTTTTAGCGGCAGGAGCAACGATTAAAGCTTACGACCCAGAAGCTATGCCAAATGTACAAGGAGTAGTTGGCGATAAAATTACTTACACAACTGGCCCTTACGAAGCCTTGAAAGATGCTGATGCTTTATTAATCATGACAGAATGGCCTCAATTCCGTACTCCAGAATTTGAAGTAATGAACCTATTATTGAAAAATAAAGTAATTTTTGACGGACGTAATTTATACGAATTAGGTGAAATTGCGGAAAAAGGATATACTTACTATTCAATTGGAAGAGAAACAGTGAACAGTAAACAGTAAACAGTTATCAGAAAACATACATGTTTTACCCCATTGATTTATCTTTAAAATTACTACCTTATTCTAAAATATGCAATCTGATAATAATCTTTATAATAAGGCTTACGCTTTAGCTATAAGAACAGTAAAAGCGTATCAATATTTAATAGATAAAAAGAAAGAATTTACTTTATCTAAACAGCTTCTAAGAAGCGGGACTTCAATTGGAGCTAATATTTCAGAAGCAAATGGAGCAATATCTCAAGCGGATTTTTCAAGTAAGATTTCAATTGCTTATAAAGAAAGTCTTGAGACAAAATATTGGCTTTCACTTCTAAAAGATACAGAATACCTTGACGAAAAAACGTTCTCAAGTATTTACAAAGAAGTTGATGAATTAAGTAAAATAATGTTTTCAATTTTAAAAACAACAAAACGAGTAAACAATAACCAGTAAACAGATAACAGTTATCAGTAAATATTTATCAGTATTCGAGATAAAATTCTGATAAATATTTACTGATAACTAATAACTGATAACTGATAACTGATATCATGAAAAGAGTTTTGATTACAGGTGGAGCAGGATTTTTGGGCTCTCACCTTTGCGATAGATTTATTAAAGAAGGTTTCCACGTTATTGCTATGGACAACCTCATTACGGGTGATTTGAAAAACATCGAACACTTGTTTAAATTACCCAACTTTGAATTTTATCATCACGATGTTTCAAAATTTATCCATGTACCGGGTGAGTTGGATTATATTCTCCATTTTGCTTCGCCAGCATCGCCAATCGACTATTTAAAAATTCCAATCCAAACGTTAAAAGTTGGTTCTTTGGGAATTCACAATTGTCTTGGATTAGCTCGTGTAAAAAATGCAAGAGTATTAATTGCCTCAACTTCAGAAGTTTACGGTGACCCAACCGTTCACCCACAACCAGAAGAATACTGGGGAAATGTGAATCCAGTTGGACCTCGTGGAGTTTATGACGAAGCAAAACGTTTCCAAGAAGCGATGACAATGGCATACCATACTTATCACGGATTAGAAACTCGTATCGTTCGTATTTTCAATACTTATGGCCCACGTATGCGTCTGAATGACGGTCGTGTATTGCCTGCATTTATTGGACAAGCTCTTCGTGGAGAAGATTTGACGATGTTTGGTGACGGTTCACAAACTCGTGCATTCTGTTACGTAGATGATTTAGTAGAAGGTATTTATCGTTTATTATTGTCTGATTATGCACAACCTGTCAATGTTGGTAATCCAGACGAAATTACGATTAAAGAATTTGGAGAAGAAATCATCAAATTGACAGGTACAAATCAGAAATTGATTTCGTTGCCATTGCCAACAGATGACCCTAAACAACGTAAACCAGACATTACAAAAGCAAAAGCCCTGCTTGGTTGGGAACCAAAAGTTGCCAGAGCAGAAGGTTTGAAAATCACTTATGAGTATTTCAAATCTTTACCAAAAGATGAATTATTCAAAATGGCTAATCACCGTGATTTTGAGAAAAAATAGGCAATAGGCAATAGGCAATAGGCAATAGGCAATAAAAAGCTGGAATGTAGAATAAAAGTTCTCACACTCCAGCTTTTTCACTTTTTGATTACTGATAACTGTTCATTGATAACTGTAAAACTTACCAACGAATCAAAGCAGAACCCCATGTAAAGCCGCTACCAAAAGCCGCTAAACATACCAAGTCTCCATCTTTAATTCTACCTGTTTCCCATGCTTCACAAAGAGCGATTGGAATAGATGCTGCTGTCGTATTTCCGTATTTTTGGATATTATTCATTACTTTTTCTTCGGGCAATTTCATTTGCTGACGAACGTATTCAGAAATTCTAAGATTCGCCTGATGAGGAACTAATAAATCAATATCCTCTGGCGTTAATCCATTTTTATCCAAAGCTTCACGAATTACTTCTGGAAAACGAACAACAGCGTGTTTGAAAACCATATTTCCATTCATAAAAACATCTCCCGTTTTATTATCCTCCACCAAATCATCATAAAAGCGTTTCGGGCGAGTGCTTCCTGGGTCTTTCACATACAAGTCTTCGGCATAAGTACCATCAGCGTGCAAGTGTGTAGAAAGAATTCGGTGTTGCTCGTCTTTAGTTGCTTGCATGACAACTGCACCCGCTCCGTCACCAAAAATTACCGCCACACCTCGTCCTTCATTAGAGTGATTTAAAAACGTAGATTGAACCTCCGCTCCTACTACTAAAACGTTCTTATACATTCCAGATTTAATAAACTGGTCAGCCGTTGACATCGCATAAATAAAGCCCGAACATTGGTCACGAATATCCAAAACACCAACGCCTTGCATGCCTAATTCACGTTGCATCACAAATCCTGGACCTGGGAAATAATAGTCAGGTGTAATGGTTGCATAAACGATAAAATCAATATCTTTTGGCGTGATTCCTGCTCGTTCAATGGCGATTTTTGAAGCTTCTGCCGCCATTGAGGCATTAGTATCTTTTCCGTAAGTAAAATATCGACGTTCTTTAATACCTGTTCGCTCAGTAATCCAAGCGTCCGAAGTATCCATAATTGTTTCTAAATATTGATTAGTGATTATATTCTCAGGCACATAATGACCAATTCCCGTGATTTTTGAAAATAGCATAAATTTGATGATTGTTTGTTGAATACAAAATTAGGATATTTAGCGTAGTTATTTGTTTTATTTGGGGAATATGTTTGGCACATTTATCATAAATTTTGACACAAAAAAGTCCCTACAAACAAAAGTTTGCAGGGACTTTGCGTTTATCTTTTACCTCAAAAACTTAAACCGCAAAACTCTCTCCGCATCCACAAGTACGTGAAGCATTTGGGTTTTTGAATTGAAAACCTTTTCCGTTTAATCCATCAGAAAAGTCTAATTCTGTGCCAGCTAAATAGAGGATAGATTTTTTATCTACCATAATTTTCACGCCTTTATCTTCAAAAATCATGTCGGTTGGTTTTGGCTCTGAGGCAAAATCCAAATTATACATCAAGCCCGAACATCCGCCACCTTCTACGGCTACACGAACATTAAAATTATCAGTAAGTCCCTCTTTTTGACGGAGTTCTATGATTTTATTGGCTGCTATATCGGTTACTGTTACCATTTTCCTTGTTGAGTATTAAGTATTATGTCCTAAGTATTATGAAAGGAAAACTCAAAATCGACTTCAAAAGTTCCTTGATGAAACGCTAAAATCTATTCTCTGTTCTCAATAAAACACCTGCTATATTCTAAAAGTTATCCAATATGTAACCCGATGCTTCCGCATCGGAAAGGGAGAACACTTTATTAGCCGATACAGAAGCATCGGATTACAAAATTTGTCCAATTCCAAAAGTTATTACAAATAACAAAGTCGTCAAAGCCATAACTTTTAAAAATGGGTCAATCTGTGCGGGCGTTTGTCCTTTTGAAACGCCTATGCCTATTTTAATTAAAAGTGGTAAAATCAAAATAAATAGCCAATTCAACCATACCAAGTTAATATTTTGATTACCTGTATTTAAGTCAATATCAGTATTTTGATAGCTAAAGCTAAAATTGGACTTCTCATTTAGGCTAATTATTAGGGAATAAATCACCGCACAAACAAAACCACCAATCAATAAAAACCAATGGTAAATTACAGCTTTATCTTTTCCTAAACGTACAGGTATTGAGTTTTTCCCCGTCTTAATATCCGATTCAATATCTCGTATATTGTTGATATTCAGCACCCCAACGGCAAAAAGTCCGCATGAAGTAGCAGGCAACATATTTAGCCAATTAAATTCATGTGTATGTAAATAATACGTTCCTAAAACGCCAACCCAGCCAAAAAAAATCAAAACCGAAATATCACCAAACCCCATATATCCGTAGGGTCTTTTGCCAACGGTATAAGTGATAGCGGCAATAATAGCTAAAATCCCGATGCCGAAAAAAGTAAGAATTGTTTTAAGAGAAGTATCTTTCAAACCTTCATAAATCAACCACGAACCTGTAATAAACGACAAAATGGACATGAATATAATAGCTTTTGTCATTTGCTCACGAGTGATTGCTCCCGTTTGAACGGCACGAGTGGCAACGGTTCTTTCAACGGTATCTACTCCGCTGACGGTATCACCATAATCATTAGCAAAATTGGAAAGAATTTGTAAAAAAGTGGTCGTAAGAACGGCTAATCCAAAGATTGTCCAAGAAAAGGCGTTTGAACCTGCCGCTAAAAAGCTACCCATCAAAATACTCGAAAGGGCAAGTGGCAAAGTGCGTGGACGAGCCGCAGAAATCCAATGTTTCATATTTTATAAGTCATAAGTCGCAAGTCTTTAAGTCTTAAGTAAATCAAAGAGATTATTCAAACCTTGCTGATACTTTTTATTCACGACTTACAGACTTACGACTTAATAACTATTTTACTTTATTGCTTCCATAAATTCTTTACTGTCAGGTTTCACGCCTGATGCGAAAAAGTGAGTTAACTCTCCTTTTTCATTAATAACATATTTACAGAAATTCCAAGATGGTTCTTTATCATTCCAGCCATTTAAAGACTTGGTAGTCAAGAATTTATACAATTCACATTTACCTTCTCCTTTTACAACAACTTTCGAGAACATTGGAAAATTTACGCCATAATTCTTTTGACAAAATGCCGCAATTTCTCCGTCAGTACCTGGTTCTTGTCCACCAAATTCGTTAGATGGGAAACCCAAAACAACCACTTTATCTTTATTTGCTTCGTAATAAGTTTCCCAATCAGCATATTGTTTGGTAAAACCACATTTTGAAGCGGTGTTCAAAATAACAACTTTTTTGCCTTTGTAAATCGACAAATCTACTTCTTTACCATCCAATGACTTCATTTTGAAATCATAAATAGTTTTTGTTGAAGTAATTGTGATATTTTCAGGACGCTCTACATAGCTGTTCTGAGTAAATGGAACTGCCAAAGCTCCCAATAATGAACCTATTTTCATGAGTTTTAGTAACATAACGGTTGTGAAGATTAAAACGATGGATATAATTATTTTTTTGGTCATGATTATTGGCGACTCTGTCTGAATTTGGATTCGTCAGATTAATGGATTTATAGAATTAAAATTGGCACTCCATTTTTTAATCCAAATCATCCGCTAATCCAACGAATCCAAATTCAGACGGGGTCGCCCAGACAAAAGGATACTACATACGACTTGGAACTTTAATACCTAATAAACTCATTGCCTTCTGAATTGTTTCGCCAACTACGCCCGAAAATGCTATTCTGAATTGTTGAGCATTTGTATCGGTTTCATTGAAGATATTTACTTCGTTATAAAAACGATTGTAAGCCTTCGCTAATTCGTAAACATAGAACGAAATTAAGGCGGGAGAAAGTTCACGACCTGCATCCGTCAATACCTGCGGATATTGACTCAATAAATTAATAACGTCTCTCTCCGATTCTTGCAAAATAGGGTAATCGGTGGTTTTTCCTGTGATGCCTTGTGCGTGTGCTTTTCTTAAAATCGAACAAATACGTGCGTGCGTGTATTGAATGAACGGCCCTGTATGTCCTTGAAAATCAATTGATTCTTCGGGATTAAACAACATTCTCTTTTTAGGGTCAACTTTCAATAAGAAATATTTCAACGCTCCCATTGCCAAAGTATCGTACAATTCATCAGCCTCTGCTTGTGCAAATCCTTCGGTTTTGCCTAATTCTAAGGTGCGTTCACGAGCTGTATCGGTCATTTCTTGCATCAAATCATCGGCATCAACGACTGTTCCCTCACGAGATTTCATTTTACCCGATGGTAAATCTACCATGCCGTAACTTAAATGATAAAGCCCTTCTGAATATGGACGACCTAATTTTTTGATGGTTTTAAACAATACTTCAAAATGGTAATCTTGCTCATTTCCAACCACATACACCGATTTTGACATCTTGAAATCATTGTATTTCAATTCTGCCGTGCCGAGGTCTTGAGTGATATAAACCGACGTTCCATCTTTACGAAGTACCAATTTTTGGTCGAGTCCTTCTTCTGTTAAATCTATCCAAACAGAATTATCTTCTTTCTGGAAAAATACGCCCGATTTCAACCCTTCTTCCACGAATTTTTTGCCCAATAAATAGGTATTTGATTCACGGTAAATCTTATCAAAACTTACGCCCATTTTCTCGTAAGTCAGACCAAATCCTGCGAAAACCCATTCGTTCATTTTCTCCCAAAGTGCAATCGTTTCGGGGTCGTTATTTTCCCATTTCAATAGCATTTCTTGGGCTTCAATTAACAATGGAGCTTGTTTTTTAGCATCATCTTCCGACAATCCTTTTTCTTTCAAAGCTTCAATTTCGACTTTATAATGCTTATCAAATTCAACGTAATATTTTCCTACCAAATGGTCGCCTTTCAAGCCAGAACTTTCGGGCGTTTCGCCATTACCAAATTTTTGGTAAGCTAACATTGACTTACAAATATGGATTCCACGGTCGTTTACCAAATTAGCTTTGACCACTTTATAACCGTTAGCAGCCAATATTTGAGCCACCGAAAACCCTAAAAAGTTATTCCGTAAATGCCCCAAATGAAGCGGTTTATTGGTATTTGGCGAAGAATATTCCACCATCACCGTTTCATTTTTATCGGGTAATTGTCCGTAGGTTCTATCCTTGAAAATACCCGTAAATAAGTCTATCCAAGCCGAATCAGCGATGGAAAGATTCAAGAAACCTTGCACCACATTAAAGGCACTCACCACGCCCGAATTTGCCACGAGATAATTACCGATAGCATTTCCCAACTCCACGGGCGACTTACGTAATGCCTTCACGTATGGGAACACCACGAAGGTATATGACCCCTCAAAATCTTTTTTGGTAGGTTGTAGCGAAATATTGTTTTCCTCTACGTCAAACTCCGCTTTCAAGGCGGAGGCAATGTGGTTTTGTATTGTTTTTTCTATGTTCATTTATTTTTTTAATTCTATTTCGATTTGCTGAACCTGATTTTCAGTCGGTTATAGTGGAATCAATAATAATATCAATATTTTCTACTGGTTTTGATAGCATTCATAATATTTTCATCAATATCACTCAAAGTTTCTCCAAGTTCAAAGGAATAGATATTGTTTTTCTTATGGTCATAAAAGAAAGATATATAATTAGATATTCCTAAGTATGACCAATTTCTAAATGAACTAAACTTCTTATCCAGTAATGATATTTTTTCATAGATTTCACCTTTATTATTGAAAAAATAAAGATAGTCGTAAGTCTTAAAAATTAACCTATCATATTTTCTATCATCAACTATCATATAGGGATGATTATTGTTATAAACACTCGTATCATTTGGAGATATATCTCTAATTATCTCCCCTGATAACTTGTCAATAATTAAAAAATAGTATGGTGTACGTTTATCAGGATAGTCGCTTTTAGATTGTCCGTCCGTAAAGACCGTGATTAATAACTGTGTTTCGTTTAAATCAATGGCTTGGTTAATAGACATATTAAATAGAAAGGATTTAAATGCAGAGTTATTTCCAGTTGGATTTCCAAGTTTATGTGCATTTATAACTTCATAATACTTGTTTCTATCATCCAAATACTGACGAAACATTGAATTTTTATACTTGAAAAAATCATGATATTCATTCCAAATATTCAATTTATTTTTAAAGTTTGCCATATCCATATTAGTTACCCAAACAGGCTCTCTTTCATAATCTTTATAAATCTGGTAAGTATCATTTAAATAAATAGTGTCGAATGGCATTTCTAATTCAAACGAAGGATTAGGTTCTTTACTAATACCTAATATGTAACGACCTCGCTCAGTTATCCATCCAAAACCGTATCCAGAAGTTATACATATTACTTTATTCTCACGAGTATCATAAAAATTAGACGCAAAGTGTTTTTTTTGAATTAAGCGAGCTTGTCTTTCTTCTCGTAATTTTGAAAATACATCTTTATCTGTTTCAATGATTTTACTAATCATTTTTCCATCTTTATCAAATACAAAAACAGCATTGTTTTTAGTACCAATTATGAATTTATCATCAAAGGTTTTATAGAAACATTTGAATGAATCCTGACTATCCATTATTTTCATAAAATCGCTTGCTTCTTTATAGTTGATACAAGAGATTTCTTCAAATTGCTGATTGTATATTACAATCTCGCATGGTTGGTAACTCCCCCCATCAATATAATATCTATCAATATAAAAATATCCATCTTTATCAATTAAAAATTCTTTGTTGTGTAAAAATGATAAGCTATTAACTTTTAAAACATTCATATTTTCTTATTGCATTTCAAAATATAATTGTGAACAATTTGACCGGAATTCCTGATTCACCCCCACAAAGATAAAAATAAAAAAGTGGTCGATTTATGGGCGACCACTTTTTTTGTTCTCTTAATGACCACAATTACAATTCTACGCAACCGCATACCCACTAAATTTCCTCAAATTGGGACTAAGTGTCCCCAAGACAATTTCTTGTTTTGAAATACCATTTTCGATAAGTGCTTCTGTAATATCCCAATCAGTATTATTGACTTGAAGCCATATTTTGCCCGTGTCTTTGATGTCCAAATGAAAGACAGTGTTGTGGAAAAAGGCATTTTTGTGTCTTCCCATGCTCACTAATTCGTAATGATTACGTTTGGTATCGGCAATAACCTGATATTCTTGTTCTTCTAAATTGGCAGGTTTTACCGAAGCATATTCTTCTAAAATTTGAATAATCAAGTTTTGATATTTTGTTATTTTATCCATGATGTGATGGTCTGGTTTTCACTGTCAAAAACTACAATTTTTAGATTATACCGCTGAATTGCCTTTTCAACAGCCAAATGATGGAAATTCGTATCATAAACCTCTTGTGAAACAGCTAAGTAAAGCTCACGTTCAGCGTCTTGTTCTTCTAATAAAAGAATGTAATTGAGATACTGCCCCAAAGCTAAATGAAAATCGTATGTAAAAGACGGATTGATAAAACTCTTTATCTCTATGGCAATTCTTTCAACGCCTTTGTCGGCTGCAATCATCATCTTTTCAGCTCCTAAATCAATCTGTGCATCTCTCCCTAAAACAGCCAAACGATAAGGGTCATTTGTAATTATCCAGCCGTCTTTTTCAATTGCTTCTCTGACGATATCGTGATAGATGTCTTTTGCCATTATTAAGTTGATTTTTAATTTTCCCCCAAAGATAAAAATAAAAAAGTGGTCGATTTATGGGCGACCACTTTTTTTGTTCTTTTCATGACAATTCAGAAAGTCAATTTCACTTTCTTGATAAACTCATTTGCCTTTTGATGTTTGGCTTCAAATGCTTCTTCCAAAGAATTATAAGTTACCTTTTTATTAATCGAAACAGATTTTTTTTCAGGTATTTGGATGCTTGTTTTCATTTTCCTATGCTTTTAATTGCTTGAATAACGTAAAAATATCAAAAATGCTTCGTAATCTGGTAGTGTTAAACAAGTAATGCTTTTATGTTTTTTAGTGTAATTTTTTTCTAAATTTGGGGAAAAGAATTACTAACTAAAAATTGTACTTTTTATGTTATCGTGTCCTAGTTGTCAAAGTGAAT
>JAAFIU010000239.1 GCA_013298805.1 Cytophagales bacterium
TTTCAAAGCACTTTTAGTGAGGTTTGAATTCTCAGTCAAAAATTGGGTTGCGTTGCATTTTATCGCATTCTCAGTCATTTTTTTACGTAAAATCAATAAAAAAATAAAAGTTTAAACAGCTTCTATATAATTAATGTTATAACAAATTATTTATTAGGTTTATATTTCACTTTAATTTTTATTTGTATTAAAACTATCATCTTTTTTATTTCATCAATTTTAAACTAATAGAAAATGAACAAAAAACTACTAATGAGTTTTGTGCTTCTGCTTGCACTCATGTTTAGAGTAACTGCTCAAGACAGAACTATTACAGGAAAAGTTACATCTTCTGAGGACGGCTTAGGTCTTCCCGGTGTAAACGTGGCAGTCAAAGGTACAAGCCGTGGAACTACTACTTCAGCTGATGGCTCATATAAAGTCAGTATTCCTGCAAAAGCCACCCTTATTTTCAGCTTTGTAGGTTTTAATACTCAAAGTATTTCTGTTGGCACACAAACAGAAGTTAATGTAAAGTTAAATGCCAATTCAGCGGAGCTTTCGGAAGTTGTTGTAACAGCACTTGGTATTGAAAAAGCCAAGAGAGAACTTAATTATGCAACTCAAACAGTAAAGGGTTCTGATATTGCTCAGAAAGGCGAACCAAACGTTTTGAATGCACTTCAAGGTAAAGTTGCTGGTGTTCAGATTGTGGGAGCCAGTGGTGAAGCAGGTGCATCAACAAACATTAACATCCGTGGTATTACTTCTTTTACGGGTAGTAACCAGCCTCTGTTTATTGTTGATGGTATTCCAGTAAGTAACGACTTAGACCGTACAAATGGTGGACCAAACGGTACATTAGGTGGACCACAGTCATCTAACCGTGCATTGGATATTGCTCCTGAAAACATTGAGTCAATCGACGTATTGAAAGGGCCTGCGGCAGCAGCACTTTATGGTTCAAGAGCAGCTTCTGGTGCTATTATTATTACTACGAAAGCAGGCAAAGGCGGCGGATTGAACAAAAAAATGGAAGTAACAGTAAATACTTCCTACACAATCCAGAATATGTATGGTTATCCTGAGCTTCAAAATGATTATGGACAAGGTTCAAGTACCATTTTTAATCCTACTTCTGCTAACTCATGGGGTCCTAAATTTGGCACAACGCCAACGACTGCGAATGGATTATTATTGGCAGATGGAAGTACTCGTAAGAATCCAGATGGTACTGATTACGTTTATCAAGCGTATCCAAACAATATTAAGAATTTCTTTCAGCAAGGTACTATTTTGAACAACTCGGTTAATTTACAGGGCGGAACGGCTACTCAGAGTTACTCTTTGTTAGTTTCAAATACTTCGCAAAAAGGTATTATTCCAGGGTCAGAATTTAGCCGTACTAACGTTTCTTTTGGTGGAAATACTATTTTGGCTAACAAAATTAGATTTGGGGGTACATTCAATTATACCGCAACAGGTCAAAATAACTTCTTGACGGGTAATAACTCAAGTGCTCCTGCGGTACTTTCTACTTTACCACGTAGTTATGACTTACAAGGCTTACCTTATACTGATGCAAATGGTAAAAGTATTTACCTTTCAAGTGCAGATAACCCTTACTGGTCTATCAACAATAACAAAACCATCAGTAATGTTGACCGTTTAACGGGTAATATCAATTTAGGATACGACCTTACTACTTGGGCAACTGTTACTTACCGTTTAGGATTGGATACTTATACTGACCGTCGTAAACAAACTTTTGCCATTGGCGCAGCACGTCTTCCAACGGGAGCTATTTTTGAAGATATCACTTATAGAAATGAGATTAACAGTGATTTGATTTTCCGTTTCAAGAAAGATAAATTTTTATTGAGCAACATTAACTTTACTGGTTTGTTAGGATACAATGTAAACCAACGTAAATTTCAAAACGTATCTGCTTACGGTGGAGGTTTGACTTTACCTAACTATTATAACATCAATAACGCTACTACTTATACCAGTGCAAATGGTGGTACTGGCGAATCTACTTCACTAAGAAGATTAATTGGTTATTACGGTCAGGCTTCATTTGACTATAAGAAATATTTATTTTTAGAATTAACGGGACGTTTAGACCAATCTTCAACTTTACCTAAAGCCAATAATACATTCTTCTACTACTCGGGGTCATTAGGGCTTTCTATTACAGATGCCTTCAATATCAAGAGCGATGTATTATCATTCGGGAAAGTAAGATTAAGTTATGCGAGAGTGGGTAAAGATGCTGACCCTTATTTATTGAATTCGGTTTACAGTGTAACATCTCAGGGTAATAACGTTTCAAGTATCAGTTTCCCAATCAATGGTCAAGCAGGTTTCTCAATCGGTACTCGTATCGGTAGTGGAGATAACTTAACACCAGAATTTACTACTTCTTACGAAGCTGGAGCAAATATCGGATTATTCCGTAACCGTTTGAATTTAGACTTAGCGGCTTATAATACCATAAGTACGAACCAAATTCTCAACGTGACCGTTGCAGCAACTACTGGTTATAGAACACGTACTACGAACATCGGTAAAATGACAAACAAAGGTATTGAAGCAATGCTTTCTTATAAAGTATTCAATAATAAAGACTTCAGTTGGACCGTTTCAGGAAACTTTACATTGAATAGAAACAATGTTGACGAAATCGGTGCAGGTGTTACAGCTTTCAACATTCCAGGTAGTTCATTTACAGGAACAGCTCCATCAATTGTAGAAGGAAGACCTTATGGTGTTATTTTAGGAAATAAAAGAGCAAGAACGCCAGATGGAACGAAATTTATTGTGAACCCACAAACAGGTTTATGGATAGCGGCAATTCCGAACCAAGAAATTGCAAACCCTAACCCTGATGCAATTATTGGTATTTCAAACTCATTTAATTACAAAGGGATTGGACTTTCATTCTTATTTGACTCACAACAAGGTGGACAAATTGTATCGTTTACTTTAGCTTCATTGAAAGGTTCAGGAGCATTGAAAGAAACGGCTGTTGACCGTGATAAACCAAGAATTATTGATGGCGTTTTCCTTAATGCTGATGGCTCATATACGCCAAACAATATTCAAATTGATGCACAAAACTACTTCAACCAAGGCTTACAAACTGACTTGAACGTTTATGGTGCAACAGTTTATCGTTTGCGTGAAGCTACTTTATCTTATCAGTTACCAAAAAGCCTTTTGGCTAAATTGCCTTTCGGTTCGATATCAATTGCATTCAGTGGTCGTAACTTATTCTACTACGCACCAAATAGCTTAATTGACCCAGAATTGAACACACAAGGAGCTGGTAATATTAGAGGTCTGGAATTACAAAGTAACCCGAACACTCGTAACTTCAGTGCTAATGTAAGATTGACTTTCTAAGCATTATCTTTTAGAGAAATTAATGGCTATGTGCATTTATTCTCAGATTTACTCAGAATAAAATTCTTAACAGATTTTACAGTTTTTAACTTTAAAGACGTAAGATAAAAATATCAATCATCATGAAATTCAAAATTAAAAATATACTTTATACTTCAACCATAGCCTTAGGTTTACTGGCTTCGAGTTGTACAAGTGATTTTTTGGATGTAAACAATACACCAAACAACCCACTTAGTGTTCCGCCATCTGCTTTATTGACAACTTTGGCTTACGATGCCGCTTTTGCCAATAGCAACGACTTGAACCGTATTACCTCTATTTTGGTACAACACCAAGCAGGTGTTGCAAACCAAGTAGCTACTTACGATTCTTACAACATTCGTGGTCAATCTGATAACCAATGGAATGGTGAATTGTACGCAGGTTTATTAATCAACTCTCAAAAAATGATTGATAATACCCAAGCAACAAGCCCAGTTTATGCAGGTATTGCCAAAATTTATAAGGCTTACGGTTTCAGTCTTACGACTGACCTTTGGGGTGATATTCCTTATTCAGAAGCTTTGAAAGGTACCAATACGTTAACGCCAAAATTAGATTCTCAAAAAGATATTTATTTGGGTTCGGCTTCGGTACAAAGTCTTTTCGACTTAGTAAAAGAAGGTATGGCTGATTTGGACAAAAAAGGAACGCTTAATCCTGGCACAGACGATGTTGTTTATAAAGGAAGTATTGCTAACTGGAAAAGATTAGGCAACACTCTCTTATTGCGTTTTGCCATAATTATTAGCCGTGTTCAACCTGACCGTGCTAAAACTGAAATTGCAAGTATCTTAGCATCTTCGGCAGGTTTAATTACGGATAATGCTCAGGATTTTCAGGTTGCTTTTGCTGCTTCTGCGGGTACACAAAACCCAATTTATGCCTTCAATTTTGTGAACCGTCCAGACGACCAATTATTGAGCCAACGCTTTAGAGATACATTATTGTTGAACAAAGACCCACGTATTTCTAAATTCTTTACTTTACCAAGTGGTACAACTTACGTAGCTTGGAACAATGGTGCAACTGGTACAGCTCCAGTTTCAGCAACTCGTTCAAGATATGGTGTTTATTTAACGGGTGCATCGGGTGAAGCTCCAATCAGAATGATTACGAATTTCCAACGTGCATTTATGATGGCAGAAGCTGTTTTATCACTTGGAGTTGCAGGAGATGCTCAAAAATTTTACGAAGAAGGTATCAGAGCATCTATGTTGAAAACAGGTTTAACTACTGCTGAAATTGATGCTTATTTCAAGGCTAACCCAAGCGTGATAACTTTAACAGGTAGCACTTCAAACAAGATTAATCAAATCATGACTCAGAAGTGGATTGCTAACTGTGGAAATGGTGTTGAGGCATATAATGATTGGAGACGTTGGGGCTTCCCTCGCTTAGAGAAAGCACTTAACGCAACAGGTGGTGACGATAGCAATATTCCTGTACGTATCCCTTACACTGGAAACGAACAGTTGAGCAACCCTAACGTTCCAACACCCGGTCCAAAAACATTTGACCGTGTTTGGTGGGATATTGACTAATATTTTGCGAAAGTCATGAATACATTTATTCATAACTTCCCTTCAAAAGCAATAACATTTAAAAGAAATCAACATGAAAAAATATAATTTCTTAGTAGCCTTAATGATCATTTTGGGTCTTGGCTCTTGCAAACAAGAATACGATTATTTGTCTCTCCGTGATGCAATTGCTACGGATGCAATAACCGTTGACAATGCTGTTTATTACGAGCGTATTCCTTTCGTAACAACCTCTCAATCAGCGGGTGGAAACATCGAAATCGTGTTAAAGTTGGCTGAAAGTAGCACTGCTACCATCAAAGAAATCACACGTGTAAATGCTTCTTCAACAAACAGAGCAATTAACGCAACTTCTGTACAAACCACAACGGGTTTGTATAACACTGCCGCAATTGCGGGAAATGGTAAATCTGTATCATTTAAAACAACGATTGCAGAATACTTAAAGAAGAAAAGTTTAACTACTTTGCAAGCAACTACAACTGGTCCTTACGACTTACAGTTTTATTTCTTGGTAACTTTGGATAATGGACAAACAATTATTCCTTTAGAAACAAGAGTTAGACTTTTACCGTAATAGGTTTTAGATAAATAAAATCCCCACTTTTAATTCATTTAGAAGTGGGGATTCTTTTTATAAGTACAATGACGATTTACGACTAACAATTTTGTTCATCAATAATTTATAATATCTCAAAATAGTGGTTTATTTTGTCCCATTACTCAATATTGAAGATTTAGAAATAATAAATCACTTTTATTATTTCTAAAGGCAATTATTTCACCCTAATTAACGTATTACTAAATATTAATCATTTATAGAATTTGAATAAAACCTACCTAAACAATTAAAAGCAGGTTAAAATGTTAACACAAGAGTCAATTAATAGAAAAGAGTTTTTAATGAAAATAGGCTTTAGCGGAGCCGCATTAATGGCAGCTTTATCGTCTTGCTTAAATGAAAAACAAACCCTTCCAGCACCAGTTGTTATAGCACCAAATGCTCCAACAGTTTCTGCAAGTACCGTTACGGGAAGTCCAATCACTATCACGACTGAATCAGCTGGAACAATCATCGTCTTGAATAGCAGTACGCAAATCATTACTTTTACGGCATTAGCAGGAGCGAATAGTTATGTTCCGACTACGGTAGGAACTTATACATTTCAACTACAAACTTCTTCTGGAATATCGGTTTCAAGTGCCGCAGTCCTTGTTACCGCCAAAGTCTCAACAACGCCCGCAGCCCCTACTGTTTCTGTAAGTGCGGTAAATACCAATAGCAAAATCACGGTTACAGCGGCATCGGCTGGTACAATTATTGTGTTTAATGGCACAACTCAATTAACGATTTTCACGGCTGTTACAGGTGCAAATACCTACATACCGTCATCAGCAGGAACATATTCTTTCAAATTACAAACAGCCAATGGAGTTTCAGGGGCGAGTGCTGCCGTAACGGTCACAGATATTGTTATTCCAACCAATGATTTATTGACTCTTGACCTAAGTTTAGTCGCCAATGCAGCACTCCTTAAAGTTGGTGGGTATATTCGTCAAAGTAATATTGTGGTCGCTCTGGTGTCTGCCAATACTTATGCTGCTGTTACGCAAATATGTAGTCGGGTAACTTGGCAAATGCCCAACAGTTTGATATTCAGCATCTTATATACTATTATTAAAGAAAAATGCCCCATAATGACGCTTTTTTAGGCGAAAATGGGGCATTTTTGCATTTTAACTAAAATT
>JAAFIU010000053.1 GCA_013298805.1 Cytophagales bacterium
TATTGAATCAAAAATCACGAAGAAAACTCGGGGAATTGTTCTGATAAATCCGAATAATCCGACGGGGGCAGTTTATGAAAAAGAAATAGTAGAAGGTATCGTAAGGTTAGCGGAAAAGCATAAAATTATTGTTTTTGCAGACGAAATTTATGATAAAATCCTTTATGATGGAGCAGTTCATCATTCTACGGCTGGTTTGTCAGACGAAACTTTGATTATTACGATGGGTGGAATGTCAAAAAACTATCGTGCAGCAGGTTTTAGAGGAGGTTGGATGATTTTGACTGGTGCAAAACACAAAGCAAAATCGTATATTGAAGGGCTTACTTTCATGGCTTCCATGCGTTTGTGTTCAAATGTAATTACGCAATATGGTATTCAAACCGCCTTGGGTGGTTATCAGTCCATTAATGATTTGGTGATATCTACTGGACGATTATATAAGCAAATGGAATTGGCACACGAAAAATTGATTTCTGTGCCAGGAGTTTCATGTGTGCGTCCGAAAGGGGCGATGTATTTGTTCCCAAAAATAGATTTTAAACAGTTTGACTTTAAAAATGATGGCGATTTCGTTTTGAGCTTATTGGAAGACCAAAGAATTTTGGTAGTGGGTGGTAGAGGTTTTAACTTTAAAGAACCAGACCATTTTAGAATTGTATTTTTACCACATTTAGAACAATTAGAAATTGCGATGAACAAAATGGTTTTGCATTTTGAAAATCATCGGAAGTAGGAACAAAATCTAAATTTTTCTGTTTATTTTTGTTAAAGAGGTCTTTTGTACTGAACAAAGACCTCTTTTTTGTTGTAAAAAATATAAGCAGTTCATTTTGAACACATTCCCACAAAATTATGAATATCGACACATCACTATTTAACTCAAAAAGAACCATTCTTTTTATTTTTCTCTTCGGAATATTTCTTTCCAATGCCATCGTTGCCGAAATTATTGGTGTTAAAATTTTTTCGGTTGAAGGAACTTTAGGGATACAACCGCTTCATTTACAAACCTTTATGGGAGTTTGGGATATTAACCAAACCGCAGGAGCTTTAAACTGGCCTTTTGTCTTTATAACCTCCGATATTATTAATGAATATTTTGGTAAAAAAGGCGTGCGAAAAGTTTCGTATTGGACGGCAGGTTTTATTGCCTACTGTTTTGTCATTATTTATGGAGCAACTTTATTGACTCCTGCGGATTTCTGGATTGAAGTAAATAAAGGCAACGATAATTTTAATATCAATTATGCTTTCGGGAAGATTTTTAGACAAGGTTTGGGAATTATCATTGGTTCATTAACGGCATTTTTATTGAGCCAATTATTAGATGCTTACGTTTTTCATTTAATCCGTGAAAAAACCAATGGTACAAAAATTTGGCTTCGTGCTACGGGTTCAACATTGGTTTCACAGTTGATTGATAGCTTTGTGGTAATTGGAATAGCTTTTGTACTTTTTGGGAATTGGACGTTTGAACAATGGATTTCAACGTCATTGAATAGCTATTTATATAAGTTTTTTACAGCAATTTTGCTTACGCCAGTTATCTATTTGGCTCATAATTGGATTGATAAGTATTTGGCTAAAGATTAAAATATTTCATGTTGAAATTTCACAAAGCTCCTTTCGAGGGGCTTTTTTTATGCCGTTTTCTCAAAAATCGTCTCCCCAAAATTGGGGATATGATAGCAAAAAAATACCCTCCAATTTTGTAAAATCAATTAATTCAAATTTAAAAAATCATGAAAAATCTTACCAAAACCCTTTTAGCGATTTACATCGCTATTATGTGTGTGGCAGTAGCTTGTAAAAAAGACGAAGTTACGCCAACGCCCACTCCGATAACACCTCCAGTGGTAACGAAAAGCTCCGCCAAAGACATTACCAAATTTAGTTTTGCTGCTTTAAGCCCTGCGGTAGATGCTACCATTGATGCGACCAATAAAACAATTTCGGCAACCGTGCCAGCGGCTACTGACGTAAGCAAATTAGTACCAACCATTACTATTTCGGATAAAGCAACCATTTCGCCTGCAACGGGTGTAGCTCAGGATTTTTCTAAAGAAGTGAGCTATACTGTAACTGCGGAGGATGGGAGTACGGTAGTTTGGAAGGTGGGGGTGAAAATTGCAATTTCGATTGCTACGACCAAAATAATTGATTGTAATAACATTCCTGAAGTTTGGGAAGATTTAGGAGATGGCGTTGATTATATCGTGAAATGTAGTTTAAGGTTTAGTGATTCAAAAGTTTATACCATAAAACCAGGTGTGAAAATTCAGTTTGATAATGGAGATGCAGGCTTTGAAATTAGTAATTCTGTAGCTCTAAAAATGATTGGAACTGCCTCAAAACCAATTATTTTGGAAGGTTCTACCGCTACTTCTGGTTTTTGGAACGGAGTTTTTTTAAGTGCTGTAAATTTAGAGAATCAATGGGAGTATGTTACGTTACGTCATGCAGGGGCAAAGCAAAAAGCAGGATTATTGGTAGATGGTTACAAAGAATCAAAAATCGGAATCACGAATTGTACATTCTCTGATAATATAGGATATGGTATTAGAGTTGGGGCTGATGGGTTAAGTTCTAACTGGTACACAAACTGTAAATTCTCTTCTTTTTCCAATAACTTATTTGCAAATAATACTAAATCAGCGGTTAGAATTCATTATTCACAATGGGGGTCACTTGATTCAAAAAGTGATTACCAGAACAACGGACAGAAATATATTGAAATTTTCCGTTCAAGTATAGATAACTACGATGCTGTTTTAGATGGGGCTTTAACAATTCAAAAATTAAATGTTCCGTATAGAGTTTTTGGGGTTCTAACGCCTAATGAAGGATTTATATTCTCCAAAGGTACTGAAATACAGTTTGCTACAGATTCAGGTATTTTCCTTAAAGAAAATGATAAAAATGCTTTCATCTCAGCCAGTGGTACAGCGAATGAGCCAATTAAATTTGTGGGGTATATCTCAGATACGAAAGGTGTTTGGGCTGGCTTGAGTGCTCAAAATGGAAATATAGCAACAAAATTCAATTACTGTATTATCGACGGTGCTGGTTCATCGGCTGAGTCTTTCTTCTGCGTTCCCAAAGCCTCAAAAGCAGCTATTTACCTTGGGTTAGAGTATTATTGTCCTCCAATTGCAAGTAAAGGCACTATTACAAATTGTACTATTTCAAATAGTGGAGGTTATGGGATTGCTTACCGAAGTGGAGACCCTATTACAGTTAAAGATAATAGTTTTAGTAACCTAACAAAAGAAGATGTATTCTTTTTCAAATAGATAGAGTTTTCTTCATTATTAGTGAAATATCAAGGTAGGAGTAAATAAAGTGCATTTAAACAATAGATGAGCATCTTGAAAACAAATATTAAAATCAAAAAGACATGGCGATGCAACGCAAAATAAAATGAAAACTATAATCAAATTTTTACCTCTCTTAGCGGTCTTACTTACTTTTTCGTGTAAGAAAACTGACGCTACTCCAACTCCAACGCCAATACCTACATTAGTTTGGACAAATTTCAACAAAGGATTATTAAATAATATATCAGTCGGAAAAGCTGGTTTGATATGGGGAATTGGAACGAATAATCATGTTTTTAGATTGAATAGCACTGGAACTGATTGGGAAGAACCTGTCAACACTGCTTTATTAACTCAAATATCGGTTGCATCTGATGGTACTACTTGGGGAGTAAACAATGAAAATAAAATTTTCAAGTGGGATGGGAAACAATGGGTGAATTTTGCTAATGGAAGGTTGAAATACTTATCAGTTGGGAAAGCTGATGTGGTTTGGGGTATCGGCGAAAATAACCACGTGTTTAAATTGAACAGTGGGGCAACTGATTGGGATGAAATATCAAGTACAGTATTATTAACACAAGTTTCGGTGGCATCTGACGGTACTGCTTGGGGTATAAATAGTGAGAATAAAATCTTCAAATGGGATGGGAAACAATGGGTGAATTTTGCTAATGGAAGATTAAAACAATTATCTGTAGGGAAAGCTGATGTAGTTTGGGGAATTGGTGAAAATAATCATGTTTTTAAATTAAAAAGTAGTGCAACTGACTGGGAGGAGCCTGTACCTACTGCTTTATTAACTCAAATTGCTGTTGCATCTGATGGCACAATTTGGGGACTGAATAGTGAAAATAAAATTTTCTATTTGGAAACGAAATAACTTATAAATAATATTTTTTCGCTTTTGGGGTGGAAATGCCTACAAAGGCGAAAATACATAAATAGACCCAATATACTCAAATGAAAAAGAAACTTATTTTACCAGTAATAATTGGATTAACTTTTTATGTTAATTCGAGTATTGCTCAACAAACTTTACAAATTGTAAAAGAACCACATAATAACCAGGAAGCTGCCCGTAATACGCCTGTTATTAGTTTTACATTGAGTCGAAGTAACCAACCTGATTTGGTTAAGTATAATTTGAATGATGCCAATATGAGTTTTAGAACAAGTGGTGAATGTAGAAACTGCTACGTTCAACTCTTTGAGCATTTTAACTATGAAGGTCAATCTGAATTTCGCTTATTACCCACTGGTGTTTTGACAGGCACAAAATGGGCGAATACTATTTCATCTTTCAAGGTTTTTGAGCAGAGGAGCTATAGCATTAATGGAGGTGATGGTGGTGGCTCTTTTAAGGATAGTCCCCCTTCTCCCAATTATCGCTTATATACAGTAAATGTTTGGAGTGGAGAATACATTGATGCAATTCAATTGATTTGGATTGATAAAGATGGCAACATTACTACTGGACAAAAACATGGAGGAAACGGTGGTGGCTTAACCTCTATTACACTGCGTGATGGAGAACATATCAATCGTATTTATGGTAGGTCAGGCTCGTTTGTGGACTTTCTTTCATTTCGTACAAACTTGGGTAGAACTTTCAACATGGGGGGAAATGGTGGTGGAGATTTTGATGTTGAATTTGGAAGAGAAGGTATCATGATGGGAATTTTGGGTAGATGTGGTGCAGTGGTAGATGCTCTTGGTTTTTGGGGCTATTGGGATAGCCCAGGTGCTCGTGCGATTGATTAACTAATATTTCACCTGTTTTATTATTTCTCTTAATTGTTTGTGTCTCACAATCAACAGTAAATCAAACATGAAAAAGCTATCCATATTATTACTAACCATATTCTTCATCACATATTCATCTTTTGGGCAAACCAGAATGTTGATGAATAATGATGGAATAGGAATTAATCCAGCCACTGCTACCGAAACAACCCAAGCCAAACTGTGGGTGAATGGGGCTGGGCCCGTTCAAAATGTTCCGAGCTATTATCTATCACTCAACGAAAAAATGGGTATAAAAGCTGTTGCTGTGCCTACTTCTGGAGTGAATACCTCTGCAATTGTGGGTATTTCAGACTATAAATTAGGTACGCCCTACCAAAGAGGACAGGCAACTGGCGTAATCGGATTTTCTGCTTCTCAAACTACTGCGTATGGCATACAAGGCATTGCTGATGGTGCAGGGAGTGGTTCAACCAGTATTGGTGTTAAAGGATATTCTTCTAATGGAAGTGACAATTCGGTATCTTACGGAGGATATTTTACGAATTATAGAGACGGAAGTGTAAATTCAACAGGATACGGAATTTACGCAAAAACCTACCATAATTTCGGAGGTTCAACTGGTAATTCTTATGGTGGATACTTTGAAGTAGAGGATGCTTCTCTAAGCTCTAAAGTGGGAGTGTTTTCAAAAGTAATTCAGGCAAATCAAGGAAGTGCAGGAGCTGGAGCTATTGGATTAAATGCGGAAATCTCTGGAGCATATACTTCTGAGGTTATTGGCGTTCGTACTTCCGTAACCAGTAGTGGCATCAATGGTACTTACGGAGGAAAATTCGATGTATTGGGTACAGGCACAGGTAGCCAAACGGGACTTTTAGTGAATGTGAAAAGTACAAACGCTTCAGGTGCAACCACTATCCCACATGACCGTATCGGTATTTATTCAGATGTTGAAGGCTCTGTCGCTAATTATAACTATGGCGTTTTTGCACGCTCCAAAATTTTGGTTGACCCTGTCGGTTCTACTGGTTTAACAAGTTACGGTGGCTATTTTATCGCAACGGGAGTTTCGGCATCACAAATTGGAATCTATGCTACTTCTGATGGCGTTGTTGGTCCTTTTACCAATCGTTATGCAGGTTTTTTTTCTGGAAATGTCCAGATTTCGGGGACTCTTTCTAAAAGCAGTGGCACGTTTAAAATTGATCATCCACAAGACCCCGAAAATAAATATCTGTACCATAGTTTTGTGGAAAGTCCCGACATGAAAAATATTTATGACGGTACAATTACTACCAACGCAACGGGCGAAGCAACGATTGAATTACCTACTTATTTTGAAAGTCTCAATAAAGATTTTCGTTATCAACTCACACCAATTGGGCAATTTGCACAGGTGATTGTTTCAGAAGAAATTACTAATAATCTCTTCAAAATCAAATCTTCCATTCCCAACGTAAAGGTATCTTGGCAAGTAACGGGTATTCGCAAAGATGCATACGCTGAAGCAAATCGGGTAGTGGTGGAAGTGGATAAAAAGGGCGATGAAAAAGGTACTTATATTCATCCAGAATTATTTGGCAAAGACAAAACGAAGGGGGTGAACTATCAGCACGAAAAAGCAGCAACGAAGGCTTTTGAAAAGGCAAATTAATTCTTCAACAAAATCTTACCCAAAATGAAAAAATACATACTTCTGCTACTCTGTATTATAATTTTACAGACTCAGCTAAATGCCCAAATAGGCATCAGTGCCACCAATTCCCCACCCAATGCCTCGGCAATGTTGGATGTCAGTAGTACCACCAAGGGTTTATTGCCGCCCCGCATGACTTCTGCCCAAAGAATAGCTATCCCCACGCCAGCCGATGGCTTGATAGTTTTTGATACCGATACTAAAACCCTCTGGAATCGGCAAAATGGAGTATGGGTAAATCTTTTAGCAGGCGGTGTAGGCAGTGGTCCTTGGAGTTTAAGTGGCAATAGTGTTTTTGTGAATAATACTAACCGTGTTGGTATTAATACAGCCAACCCAAGTGCCGATTTAGAGGTAGACGGTGGAGGTGGACTGCTTATTTCTGATCCTTACACTGTTACTACTTCGCCACCTACCAATACCATTACGATGCCTTATAATGGCACACTTGCTACGATAACCGACAATGCAGGGAGAATTTTGGACCCAGGAGGCAATGGTAATTTTGTGACAAACACCAACTATGCAAGTTATATTACTCTTTACCCTACTGCGAGTGCCTATGGCTTTCGTTTTACTTTTGAGAGTTTAGACTTGGGGGGGGCTACACTTATTTTTAGTACTTCACCGGATGTGAATGATTACAATGCCCATATTCTTAAAATTTCCTCAAGAAGCAACTATGCTGTTGGACGACCATTTAATCTCAACGTAGGTGCTATTTATGTTCATAACAAGATAACTTCTGGTTCAACATCTGCAACGGGTTTTCAATTATTATTTGAAAGTTTAACTTTATCAAGCACAACTTATCTCTATTCTGAGATTTTTAGGAGGGGACTTTCTTACAGTAATTATACTGGTTCTTTTTCTGTAGGTATTGGTTCTACTGCTCGTGGAGATGGTTCAATAGCAATGGGGGAGTACGCACTTGCAAATAATTCTTCTATAGCATTAGGTTATAATGCTTATTCGGTAGGTGGCAAGTCTATTGCAATGGGTGCTTATTCAGACACAGGAGGCTTTCCATTATCAATGTCCTTGTGTGGGAATAATGTGAACGTATTCAATGCTAAAAACGATAAAGAGAGACAATTTAAAATGTATTTTAATGAAATAAAAATGCTGACTGGTGTATCAAATGATGTTACAATTACAGATGGGCAAATAACGACTTCTAATACTTTATCGGTTTTCGGTACTTTAAATACAAATGTAAGCGGTTATGGTTTTTTGAATAAAACTTCACCAACTGGAGTTTATACTGCAAGTGGTAGCGCCCCCTATTCTATTTATGCCAATAGTAGAGTATTGGCTCAGGAGTTTAATGCCTATTCAGATATTCGTCACAAAACACTACACTCATATAGCAATGGAAAAACGGATTTGGCATTGCTCAATCAACTCAAAGTCAGTAACTATACTTTTATTGATACTGTGGGCAAAGGCACAAAAATGCAAATGGGTTTCATTGCTCAACAAGTAGAGGAAATTGTACCGGAAGCAGTTAATAAAATACAAGACTTTATTCCTTCGGTGTATGATATGGCAAAGGGTATTGTGTATGATACCTCAGCCAAAACTCTTACGGTACTTACCAACAAACCGCATGATTTTCAGGAAAAAGATGAAGTCAAGCTAATTAGTCACGACAAAGAGCATAAAGTGAAAGTTGATAAAATCATTGATGCCAGCACTTTTGTTATCAGGAATTGGGAAAACCCAGTTGACAAAATCTTCGTTTTTGGCAAGCAAGTAAATGATTTTAGAATGGTTGACTATGACCGATTATTTACCTTAGGCATTAGTTCAATCCAAGAACTTTCACGGAGAGTAGAGCAATTGGAAAAGGAAAATGGGATTCTGAAATCTGAAAGTAAAGCAGTCAAACAAATGAAAAACGAAATAGCTGAATTACGTGCAATGATTGTGAAATAGTAGTGTAATGTTGTTTTACTTTTTTTAAGTGAAAATTTGATGGAAAATTGATTGGGTGAATTCTTATCGGCTATCAATATTTGGTAGCCGATTTTTTTATCTTCTTAAATTATCCAAAACTACTGCCGTTGCAATACCCGCATTCAAGGATTCTGCTCCACCAAAACTTGGAATGGTGATTTTGTCGGTTATTAATTTTTCTACGCCTTCTGATATTCCGTTGGCTTCGTTACCGATGACTATATATCCCGCCTTTGCAAATTTGGTTTGGTGGATGTTATTTCCATTAAGAAGTGTACCGTAAATTGGGGTGCTTTGTTGTTGTTGTTGTATAAACACCTCTAAATCAGTATAATACAAGTTTGTTCTCGTAAATGAACCCATGGTGGCAGCAATCACTTTTGGGTTATAAAAATCTACGGTCGAGTGCGAGCAGATGATTTTATGAATCCCGTACCAATCGCCCACTCTGATAATTGTTCCTAAATTTCCTGGGTCACGAATGTCGTCTAAAATCAAAGCGTATTCATTTTCTCCGACCAATAATTCATGGTTTCCTTTCGTTTTAGCTACGGCAAGGGCGGCGTTATTTGAGCTGTACGAGCCTGCTTTTTCTAATTCTTGTTGATTGATGATTTCAGATTGAATGGGCAATTTCTCTAAAAATTCTTCGTAATTATTGAAAAATTCTTGGGTGACAAATAATAACTCAAGTTCAAAGTCGGATTTTAATAATTCAAGCACACTTTTTGCCCCTTCCACAATAAAAGATTGATGTTCTGAACGAAATTTCTTTTGTTGTAGAGAATTAATGTATTTAATTTGATTTTTAGTTATCATTTTACCTTTGCTTTAATTGAAAAGAGCCTTAATAAATATATCCTTTTTTGCTTTGACGCTGTTGGTTTTCGGATGTTCGCCGAAGAGTGTTTTTACTGAACCGCTTTTATCGTCTCAGACTTTTAAAGGTAATAAAACCTTGCCCAAAGAACGCTTGGAGGTTCTTTTGCCCCAAAAACCTAATAAACGTCTTCCTTATACGCCTATCACGATGGGGCTTTATTTTTACCAATTATTTTCAGCAAAATTGCCACCTTTCACTAATAAAACTTACCCTGAAAAGAAGAACGAATGGCAAAAGGAACTCACAAAGTTAAATGATGATTTTGACCAAAGTGTAAAGGGGCTTGATATTAATTCGGTGCAATACCTGAATATTGCCAAAAAGAAAGAAAGTAAGTCGCAGAAATTGACTCGAAAAATCAACGAAGGGAATTGGGCGATGCGAACCTTTGGCGAAGCTCCTGTTTATTTTTACGAAAAAGATGCCATCAAAAACGTTGAAAAAGTAAAGACATATCTCAAAAATCACGGTTTTTTCAATTATTCGGTAAGCTATAAAAAGGATTCAACGTTTTTCAATCGTCGAGCCATTGATGTTACTTATTTGGTGGATGAAGGTACTTTTTATCCGCTAAAACAAGTGGATTCGTTGGTGGTGGAAGATTATACCATTCGTGATATTTTACGAGAAAATCAGCGTGAAAGTCGCTTGAAAGTAGGGGAGAGGCTTGCTTTGGAGAATTATAATGATGAAAAGGTAAGAATTGAACAGCTTTTGAAAAATAATGGCTATTATAGTTTTTCAAAAGATTATATTTCTATTATAGTAAATGACCTTGATACGGCTATAACAAAAGGTATTGGAACGATAACTTATATACCCAATCCGTCGAGACCACCCCAAAACCCAAATTACCAAAAAGCCTACCCCATCAACAGAGTTACTTTTATTGCCGATGGCTCATCGTCAACGATTACTGTTCCCAAAGTTGATACCATATATACACGTGACATTCAGTATATTTTCGTAAATAAAAGGTTCTCGACGAAGTTGTTGGATTCAAAAATTGATATTCGTCCTAATCAATTGTATAAATTAAATAATCGTCTGCAAACGGAAAAAAACCTTTACGGACTTGACCAATTTCAATTTACCAGAATTAATTTCGACACTACTCGTGGCGTATTAGATGCCACAATTTATGCCCGTCCATTAGACAAATATCAGTTTACGGCTGAAACAGGCGGTAGCGTTTTTCGTTTGGTTTTTGGGCCTTTTTTCAATACCACTTTTAAAGTACGCAATATTCAGGGTAGTGCCAGTTCTTTAGAGACAAACCTCCGCTTTGGTTTTGAAGCACAAACGGGTTTTTTTAATACGGATGTGGTAAGTCGGAATTTAGAATTAGGATTCAATACCTCATTGATTGTTCCTAAGCTGTTAGCGCCTAACTTTTTAGCCCAAAAATTAAACTCTTATACCCCACAAACTCGTTTGGGTGTTGGTTCTGAATTTACCTCTCGTCAGGAATATAGCCGTCTGAATTTTAAGATTAACGGTACTTATGTTTGGCGACCTTCACCCAAGAAATTCTGGCAAGTTTCTTTGGTTGATTTGAACTTGATTTTTACCAATAACCAAACCAAAGCATTTATTGATTATTTAGATACTTTAAGAAAACAGGGAAATAATTTGGGGCAAAGTTTCAACCGTTCATTTGTTTCTACCATTAGTGCGTCATATACATATACCGATGACCCGTATGGACAAATTAAAAAAGGAAATTATTTACGCCTTTTGATGGAGTCGGGCGGAACAACGCTTAACTTTTTCCCAACTGGTAAAATAGGCTTTATTTCTACACTCTTTGGAGATAGTTTACAGTTTTTTAAGTTTGTCAGATTTAATGCCGATTACAGAAGGTATTTGTCCATTGGCGGGAGTAAAAATGCGAGTTTTGCCTATAAAATCAATACTGGTATTGCTTATGCGTATGGCGAAGGGCGTAATTTACCCTACGAAAAGAACTTTTTTGTGGGTGGTCCAAGCAGTATTCGGGCATGGCGACCACGTACTTTAGGCCCTGGTTCGGCTTATGCGTACCGTACTTTAGACCAACCTGGAAGTATTTTATTAGAAACCAGTGCTGAATATCGCTTTAAAATTATTCGCTTTTTGGGTGATTATAATATCAACGGGGCATTTTTTGTGGATGCAGGAAACGTTTGGCGTTTTCAAGGTCAAAATACCGAAGGATTATCAGGAAGTGATTTTCAATTCAATAGATTCTACAAGGAAATTGCCGTTGGTACAGGCTTTGGTGTAAGAGTCGATTTATCTTTCTTTGTGCTTCGTTTAGATTGGGCTATAAAAGTAATCGACCCTTCACAAGCTGAAGGAAATCGTTGGGTATTATTTAGAAATAAATCAAATTTCAGAGCTAATACCCAATCGGATGGCTATTCTAATTCTTTAGCTCTCAACTTTGGTATTGGTTATCCTTTTTAATTATAGAATCATTTAACTTCATTTTCCAATGGCAAGCCATTTTCAAAATCTGTAAAGTTTTTCATCGTCGTTAGTGCTATTTGCGTTAGTGCTTCGTGGGTAAAAAAGCCTTGATGTGGTGTAATGAGTACGTTATGAAACGAAATCAAACGCTCTATTAAATCATCTTGAATAAGACTGCCTGATAAATCTTTAAAGAATAAATTTTCTTCTTGTTCATAAACATCAATGCCTAAATAACCCAACTGACCGTGTTTTAGAGCATCAATGGCATCGGAAGTATTGATAAGTCCACCCCGACTTGTATTAATGAGCATTGCCCCTTTTTTAATTTTATCAAAAGCCATTTTGTTAAAAAGATGGTGTGTGTCGGGTGTAAGTGGACAATGCAGCGAAATAATATCTGCCACCGCTAAAATTTCATCCAACGATTTGTACTCAATGCCTTTTTCTTTCAAAACGGCATTTTCAAAAATGTCATACGCCAATACTTTACAGCCAAAGCCAAGCATAATTTTACTAAATGCACTACCGATTTTTCCTGTTCCAATTACACCGACTGTTTTCCCATAAAGATTAAAACCCATCAAATTTTCTAAAGAAAAATTGCTTTCTCGAACCCGATTATAAGCTTTATGAGTTTTTCTATTCAAGGTCAAAATGAGTGCAACGGCGTGTTCTGCAACGGATTGTGGTGAATAAGCGGGAACTCGTAAAACCTTTATTTGGTATTCTTTAGCGGCTTCTAAATCAACATTATTGAAACCGGCACATCTCAAATCAATAAGTTTAACGCCATTTTTTGCTAAAATTTCAATGGTTTTTCTATCCACTTTATCACTCACAAAAACACAAACGGCATCAAAACCCAAAGCTAAACTTGCGGTATCGACATTCAAAGCTGTTTCAAAATAGCTTAATTGATGAACTTCGTTGTTGTAATTATCAAGATATTCTTTATCGTAAGACTTGGTACTAAAAATGGCTACTTTCATAAGTTTTAGAGCGTTTACAAATGATGGGAAATAATGTTAAAATTATTAATTTCTGAGTTAATGGTTACGTTTAAATACCGTTTATTAGACTGACAAAAGTCATTGTTTTGAGAGAATTATGACTTAGATAAACCGTTACCTCTTTTGATGATAAACTTTATGTTTTTTACCTTATTTTTATAGCTGAATTGAAAAGTTTTTAGCTAAATGCGATTTTCCAATAATTGCCCATAAAGCTATTTAGTGTATTCCTGAAAATGAATCTAATCATCAACAATGGTGAGAACCAATTTCCTGATTCTCAGATAATTTAACCTAAAATAAATGAAAAAACTATTATCACTCATCGCTGTTTGTATATTGTTTCAATCTTATACAAATGCCCAAACCGCCGAACAAGTAAAAGAGGCTTTACCTGTAATTGATAAAATCTGTAAAGATTTTGCTGAAAAAAATCATTTGCCAAGTTTGGTTTATGGTATCGTCGTGGATGGTCAGGTAATTCATTCAAATCATATTGGAATTAGTAATACGACCAATAAAACACTTGCCAGCGGACAGTCGGTTTATCGTATCGCATCCATGTCGAAAAGTTTTACGGCGTTGGCAATTTTGCAATTACGTGATGCAGGTAAATTGAAATTGGATGACCCTGCTTATCTGTATATTCCAGAATTGAGAGGACAAAAGTTTTCAACGGATTCTCCCGAAATAACGATTCGTCATTTATTAACCCATGCTGCGGGTTTTCCAGAAGATAATCCTTGGGGCGACCGTCAATTGGCAATTTCGGATGAAACTATGTTGAAGATGTTTAAAAAGGGAATTTCTTTTTCAAATACCGCAGGAGTTGCCTACGAATACAGTAACATGGGCTTTGCCATGTTGGGATATATTATCAAAAAAGTGAGTGGACAAACATACCAAAACTACATCAATCAGCACATTTTGAAGCCTTTGGGCATGAACAATACCTATTGGGATTATACTAAAGTTCCGAAAAATCAGTTAGCCATCGGCTACCGTTGGCTTGATGAAAATTGGGTAGAACAACCCATGCTCGGTGACGGGGCTTACGGTGCAATGGGCGGAATGCTTACGACCATTGATGATTTTGGAAAGTATTTGACTTTTCATCTTTCGGCTTCGGTTTCTGATAAAAAAGAGTCTTCTGTTTTGAAAAGAAGTTCACTTAGAGAAATGCACCAACCTTGGAATTTTAGTTATTTCAGTGTGGATAACAAAAATGCAATGGGAAAACCTTGTCCGAATGTATCGGCTTATGGATACGGTTTGCGTTGGGTGCAAGACTGTAACCATATTACCAATATTGGACATAGTGGAGGTTTACCAGGCTTTGGTAGTAATTGGAAAATGTTGCCAGAATACGGTATTGGCGTAATTTCATTTGCTAATCGTACTTATGCACCTGCAAGTGGTTTAAATACGCAACTTTTGGATACATTAATTGCCTTGGCACATTTAAAACCGAAGCCTTTGCCAATTTCACCAATTTTGAAGCAACGTCAAAAAGAGCTTGTGGCTATTTTACCTCAATGGAATAATGGTGAGAAAACAGGAATTTTTGCCGAGAATTTTTTCTTAGATTATTTTCCAATTCCTCTAAAAAATGAAGCGGAGGCGGTTTTCGCAAAAGCAGGGAAAATTATAAAAGTGGGCGAAATGGTGCCAGAGAATAGCTTGAGAGGGTATTTTATTTTGGAAGGAGAGAAGGCTAAAATTAAAGTCAGCTTCACACTTTCACCCGAAAAACCCGCTTTGATTCAGGAATATAATATTACTAATGTAGAGTAATTTGAGGAATGATGTTTTATAAAAATAGAAACCCCCATCGTCGAAATTTGACAATGGGGGTTTCTATAAAATCTAAGAAATTTAAAGAGGGATTTGTCATTTAAAATTTTAGGTAAAATGACTATAACTAATAACCATTTTACCAGTAAACAATTCCCAGTAATTAAAACGAGAAAGTAACTTTTCCGTAATAGAATGCTCCGTTAAATCCGAATTGTTGTCCACCCGTTGTTCCCCATTTTGAAACACCTGTTTGGTTGTTGGCGATACTCAATTCGTCAGGGTAAACATCAAAAATATTATTTGAACCAACTGTCAAACTAATAGATTTACCTAACATATAATTTAAGGTAAGGTCAGTTGTAGTTTTTGGACTGAAAGTTTGGTCACGTCCACCCGTTGTACTGTTTAAGTTAGATTGTGTGGCAAAATAATTGTATTCACCGAAACGAGTCACGATAACTGTTGGCGTAAATTTCCCGAATGAATATGAACCCAAGAATACAAATTTGTTTTGTGGTGTACCACTCTCATAACGTCCACGTTGTTGACGGTCAAAGAAAATTCTGTCTTTCAAATAAGTTCTAACATCTTCTGACCCCGAAACTGTTAATCCGCTCGGTACGTGAACATCCATTACGTCGGTATGCGTAAAATTGCCTGATAATGAAAGGTTTAAGTTGCCAGAACCCACTCTGTTACGATATGCCAAAACAATGTCAACGCCTCTGGTACGGGTATCAATGGCATTTACAAAAAACTGAGCTGCATTTACATCAGGATAATTCACTAATAATCCTTTCACTAATTGAGCTGCACCTTTTACAATTGGGTCGCTACTTCCAATTGAAGCAAAATCAAATGTTCCAGTAAGCGTTACACGGTTGTCAATGGCAATTTGGTAAGCGTCAATGGTTGCTGTAAAATGTTTACCAATACGACTTGTGATACCTAAACTTGCATTTCTTGAAGTTTCAGGTTTTAAAGATGGAATACCGAACGATTTCGTTGCCGCATTTTCATTATTTGCCACTAATGATAAAATTAGACTACCATCAGCTTGTGGAATTGACGTTGTGGCAGAATAATACCTTTGTTGCAAGGAAGGAGCTCTAAAACCTGTACTCAAAGCACCACGTAATGAAAGACTTTCTAAAATGCCTTCTGGATTATCAATTAATGTTAATCTTGATGAGGTTTTCCATGTAACTTGGTCGCCGAAGTCGCTGTATTTTTCGTAACGTAAAGCACCTGTCAACATAAATTTGCTTGAAAATTCAGCTTCCACATCCGCATAAAGTCCAAGGTTGTGGCGATATTGATTTTGAGCATCATTTGGTTGATAACCTGGGAATACTTGAGCTCCAGCGGGTCTTACTCCTTTGGTTTTTCCACCAACGGTTGAAATATAAGTGGTATCGCCATAATTTTTGTAAGACTTCTCTTCACCCGCAATAATTTGATAGTTTTCTAAACGGTATTCAGCTCCAAAAGCTACGTTCATTGAGCGTAATCCTGTATTTTCTACCTGACGAGTCAATCCTAAATTGGTCGTGTTTTGGTTGAAAGCCAACGCTCCACTATAAAATTTTGTTGGACTTGATGTACCAATTGAAGCATTAATGGTGTTTTGAATCGTATAATCAATTCTATTGCTTCCCGAAGTATTACTGAAATCTACATCCCAACCATTTGCTTTGCTTTTGATACCTGCCGTAAACGAAGCATCCGTTAAACGAGCTACGTTTTCACCCAAGAAACCAGTAGCGTAAACCGTTGGAAAATAGCGACTTGAAACACTGTTGATTGTTGTTGTACCGTTCGGGAAACGGAAAGAATTATTAGCATTCACACTATACTTTGAAGAAACGCCCCCAAAGGCATAAATCTCTACGTTTGGTGCAACGGGTAAAGTGGCATTGATAAATAAACTGGCATTATCTTGATTTCCAGCCCCACTTTTACTTGAGCTATAACGGTCAACTGATTGCTCCTTGGCATCAACAATTTCACTACTTGTACCTACGGCATAAGGAAACCAATATAGTTTTTGATTTGTCAAGCGGTTATTATATTCATAAAAACCTGAACGGTCAGTTGCTTGGCGGTTATTGATTTGTCCAGAAATATTAATTGAACCTTTTTCACCTAAACGGAAACCATAATTTAAGTCAGTAAGCATGGTAAAACCGTCTTTTTTATCACGATAACTCGTCATATATTGTCCCATTAAAGTTGAAATTTGACCTCTATCAACACTTGATTTTAACACAATATTTACAACACCTGCAATGGCATCTGACCCATATTGAGCGGCAGCACCGTCACGTAAAACCTCAATTCTTTCAATCGCAGAAACAGGAATTGCGTCTAAATCAGTAGAAGTTGACCCTTGCGATGGCGTACCCAACACGTTTACCAAAGCACTACTGTGGCGACGTTTACCATTTACCAACAATAAAGTTTGGTCTGGAGCAACCCCACGCAAAGCAACTGGGTTAATATGAGCCGTTCCATCACCACCAGTTTGGCGGTTTGAGTTGATGGAAGGAGCAACAAAAGTCAAGATTTGGGATAAATCGGTACGACCAGATGCTTTGATTTCTTTTGCAGAAATTACATCAACAGGCACAGGCGTTTGGATATTGGAACGTGCATTTACCGAACGGCTACCTGTTACAACGATTTCGTTCAAAAATTCTTCGTTATCTTCTAATTTAATATCAAATTTTGTAATTGAGCCAACCTTAATTTCTTGTGCTTTAAAACCCACGAAAGACACAATAAGTATATCTCCAGGTTTTGCACCAAGATTGAATTCCCCGTTTGCATTTGCAATTGTACCTTTATTTGTCCCTTTTATCTGAACTGAAACACCGCTCATCGGACTGCTATCTTTTGAGTCAATAACTTTACCCGAAACCGTAGTTTGTGCATTTGTAAAGTGGCTAAATGCCAATAAGAGCGAGAATATGTAAATAAATTTCTTCATCATAATTATCATGTTTTACGATTAAACCTCCCGAATGAAAAAAGACGGTTCGGTTTTGTCTGTTGCTTAAAAATGTAATTAAATCTTAGTGATTTTTGTGTTGAGAATAATAGAGCAATACAAATGGTGTTTGTAACTCATTCTTTCTAAACTTTAGGAAAATATTGACTGAAATTTTGTTTGAACGAAAAACACTCAAACCATTACCAAAGTGTTTAGTTCACTCTGATAAATCTCGCTAATGAAGTAGGATAGCGATGGGGTGGAAATACTCAAAAAACTTAAATTAATAAGTGAGTATTTGATGAAGTAAAATTGTATTATTCTTATTTTTCGATTGCAATATATAAGATTGAAAAATAGAAATGCAAATAATTATTAATAAAATTTTAACTATTCATAAATTAGAATAGAATGTTTATTTTTTTAATTGGTAAAGTGCAATTTTATATTTATGGGTATTCTAAATGTTTATTTAAGTATATAAATATTAGGTCTTTGTGGTTGATTTTTAGTTAGTTATGGGTTAAGTATTTGTGCTTATTTTGGAATGTTTTTGTATAAATGTATATTTTGAGATTTTTAGCCTTTTTGAATTATTAATTATATGGTTAAAAAAAATGAATTATGATACTTTTATGATGTGAAATTAACTTGGAGATTATATGGATATATTTTATTGGTTTTATATGATTATTTTGTTGTGTTGTTTAAAGGAATCAAAGTGAATTTTTATTGAAATGAGTTATTTTTTTGTAAGTCGGATTTCAAAGGATTTATTTTTTACTAATGGAAACAAGATAATTGAACTTTCATTAAACTGCTTAACGCCTAATGGAAGTCCTAAAATCTGATACCCATTATTGCCAGAATAAGTTACCTTAAGTTGATGATTACCCAAATCAAAAACATACTTACAATCATTTTCAGTAATACCTATGTTATTTAATGATAACTCATAATCTATGGATAGTTTTTTGTATGTTTCAAGGGGAATTATTTTATATTTATTGGCATTCAAATTCCATGAAATCAATTGATTTTCAGTATTGATGTTTTTATTAGAATAAGTAAATGTACTATCCGCACCGAAAGTCCAGAAATAGGGTTCAGTGGTAGTTTGTTCAACATCATTCAAATAAAATTTAACATCCCAACGCCCAGTCAGTGTATTTTTAACTTGTGTAAGTGTTGGGTCATTAGAAGTGCAAGAAATGAAAACCAAAAGTGATAGAATTGAAATTTGTAAGATTTTATACATATTTTATTTCGTTCAAAATTAAGAATTGGAAATCTAATACGAAATTAGGGTTATTCTTTTTAATAGTTCAAGAATGTTGAACTATGGTTTGTCTGATTGTACGATTTTACTGAAACTCTAAAATCAATAAATCTTAAAAAGATACATTTTACAAAAATCCCAAATCAAAACGGTAATCATTCCTTCTGCAATAATTCAAAATAATCTGCCATTCTGTCATAATTTTTTGTAAATTTGTAACTTAATTTAAGACTTACATATTTGGTCGTTGATGATAAAAACATCGACAATTGAATACCGAACATCGAAAATGAGAGATTTAGAAATACTTACAGAAACAGACAAAGAAGCGTTAGAATTGCCTCGTACAAGTGTTGAACAAGAAAATGCAACAGGCAAAAGAAAATTATACATTGAAAGTTACGGCTGTCAGATGAATTTCTCTGACTCTGAGATTGTTACCTCCATTCTTCAAGAAGGTGGCTATGCAACAACATCAAATTTTGAGATTGCTGATGTCATTCTTTTAAACACCTGTGCTATTCGTGATAATGCTGAGCAGAAGGTTAGAAATCGCCTAAAAAACTTTACACATTTAAAGAAAAAACGTCCAGATATGGTCGTGGGTGTATTAGGTTGTATGGCGGAACGTCTGAAAACGAAATTTTTGGAAGAAGAAAAAATCGTGGATGTTGTAGCTGGACCAGACGCTTATCGTGACCTTCCAAACCTTTTGAGCGAAGCCGAAGACGGGCAAAAAGCTATCAACGTTTTCTTGTCGAAAGAAGAAACTTACGCCGATATTTCGCCAGTACGTCTCAATTCAAATGGCGTTACGGCTTTCGTTTCCATCATGCGTGGTTGCGATAATATGTGTTCGTTTTGCGTAGTGCCTTTCACTCGTGGACGTGAACGCTCACGTGATGTGTATTCAATCATCAAGGAATGTCAGGATTTATTGGACAATGGTTTCAAAGAAGTTACACTTTTAGGACAAAATGTAGATTCGTACAAATGGGCTTCCGAAGACGGCTCTGAGACTGTCAATTTTGCTCAGTTATTGGAAAGAGTAGCCTTGATTAATCCAGATCTAAGAGTGCGTTTCTCTACCTCACATCCAAAAGATATTACCGATGAAGTGCTTTACACGATGAAAAAGTACGAAAACATCTGTAAATATATTCACTTGCCTGCTCAAAGCGGAAATAGTCGTATTTTGAAGATAATGAATCGTACCTACGACCGTGATTGGTACATCAATCGAATTGATAAAATTCGGGAAATTTTGGGTGAAGATTGTGCTATTTCACAAGA
>JAAFIU010000265.1 GCA_013298805.1 Cytophagales bacterium
GATTCTATATTTTTGCGGATATTAAGTGTTTTCAATAGCCGCTATGATACTGTCTGGCGGCTATTTTGTCAAATAATTAGCTCCATTTATTTTTTACCTATAAAAAGTGTCTGTCTAAAAAATGAAGCTAATAAAGTAATCCCTACACAAACAATTTTAAATCAAATAAAATGAAAAATGTAATTATTGAAGTTTCACAAATGAAGTATGTAGAATTCATAAGTAATGAAATTACCATATACTTCACAGATAATTTAAAGGAATCGAAGCAAATAAAATTATTTAATGTTTTCGCATTTGTATTGAAAGAGGATATTTCCAAAACCAAGTATCTTAATATTAGATATGAAACATCGTATTGTTTGGATATTAAGAGTCGAAATAATCTTGATAATAATTTGTCTTTAATTGAGATATTATTTTTTGGAGTTAGTTCAGAAGATTCTATACCATTTAGAATAGTGGCTTCTTCTTACGAACTTCTATAATTTTGTATTATGAAGCAAAGATTTCAATTCCTTTTTGCCTACTACTGGTCTTAGGTTTAGCGAAGCGTTCCTACGACCTAAAATATATAGAGCGTTTCGCTCACCATCTACTCCTCAGTACGCCCTCCTTTTGCTTTATTCTGCTACTGGTCGTAGGTTTAGCGAAGTGTTCCTACGACCTAAAATGTATAGAGCGTCTCGCTCACCATCTACTCCTCAGTACGCCCTCCCTTTGCTTTATTCAAAAACATTCAATAACTTCATTTCTCACGAAGTATTCACTCAATCATTCAGTCTCTCATTCACTCAATGTATAAAACATGGAAACGCTAAAATTAGATATTCAGAATCATATTGCCCACGTAACGCTCAATCGTCCTGATAAAATGAATGCCCTCAATCAAACCGCTTGGGATGAAATCACGGAGGTTTTTGAATATCTTGATGAAAATGTAGAAGTCAGAGTAATTGTTTTGGAAGGTGGAGAAAGCAAAAACTTCTGTGCAGGAATTGACTTGAGTTTATTGATGTCCGTTTCGCAAAATCATACTAAATGCGAAGGGCGAAAAAGAGAAAAACTCCGTAAAGATGTCTTGAAACTACAAGCCCCCATTAATGCCATTGAAAACTGCTCAAAACCCGTTTTAGCCGCCATTCACGGTGGTTGTATTGGGGGAGGAATTGATTTGGTTTGCGGTTGCGATATGCGTTATTGTACCGACGATGCCTATTTTACCATCAAAGAAATTGACATGGGCATGGTGGCAGATTTAGGTACATTACAAAGATTACCCAAACTCATTGGCGACGGTCTCGTGCGTGAAATGGCGTACACAGGGCGTAACGTAGGCGGACAAGAAGCCGAAAAAATAGGCATCGTCAATCGTTCGTATTCAGATAAAGTTACGATGATGGCGGAAGTCATGAAAATTGCTGAAACAATTGCTCAAAAATCACCATTATCCATCAGAGGAACGAAACATATTTTGCTCCATACCCGTGACCATTCCGTTGCCGACGGACTCAATTACATGGCAACTTGGAACGCCGCCATGTTACTTTCAGCCGATTTACAAGAAGCTTTTGAGGCGAAAATGGAGAGGAGAGAAGGGAAGTTTGAGGGGTGATTTTTATAAAATAAATTTTCTGCCGTTGTCTGTGTCTCCACAGACGACTTCAAGTTAATTTTTCAAATACTTATAGTTGAAGTAGTTGTCTGTGGAGACACAGACAACGGCAGGAGAAGCATAACATTAATTTTAAGGTTGGGCTTTTCTGAGACGCACAGTCCGAAGTCTCGTAACTCGCTGATAATCAATTGCTACAAAGGTTATGCTTCTCCGAAGCAAACTCTTAGCCTGACGGCTATGATGAAAATACCAACAAAAGTGAAATGTTAGCTGCTGGCGTTCTGTCCAACTAAACTTCTTCCTGCCGTTGTCTGTGTCTCCACAGACGACTTCAAGTTAATTTTTTGAATACTTATAGTTGAAGTAGTTGTCTGTGGAGACACAGACAACGGCAAGTGACAAATTTCCTGACCAATGAGGGACTGTCCAAGTCACAGACTTGAACCAGAGTTTGAACACTTGGACTAAATGGGGAAAAAAAACACCAACCAGGGCGAAAATATCTCGTAATTTGTTACATAAAAATCATGTCGCACTGTCTCATATTTTTTATTTCCTTTTTTGAGTTCAAAATTCGATGTATTTCGATAGCTATTTTTTCAAAATCGTCAGCCATATTTTGTTGAACTTTCGTATCACAAAAAGAAGTATTTGTTGTTTTTTTTACCTTACCATTAATTGATATTTCAATTGTAGTGTCAAATGAAGGTAAAGTAAATGAGCCATTTTTTGAACATTCAAATTTCTCTGGAAAATTTTTGAAATCTAAATCTACAATGAGTTTTTGGATTTGTTGAACTTCTTTCTCGTCAAGTTTTACATTTACAGAGGAATCTTTCCCTATATATTGTCTTGTATATTTCCCTGTTTTTGAATCAAACTCAGATGTAGTTTCAATTATCCTGAATGAAAAGTCTTTTAAAGTTTGAGTTTTCTTGGTTTCACATGAAAACATGAACCAAATGAGAAATAAAATTGAAATCAAATTGAAATATTTTCGGTTCATGCTAAAGTTGTTTTATTTCAAAAATTGTGTCTAAGGTTGGTAGCTTGTTTTTATGATTGCCACCAACTCTGATACATACGCAACTGCGTATTATTTTAGGTAAAGTTAAAAATTTCACTGTAAAAAGCAATTCTTTCAATAAAACCTCCAAACAGCTTGATTTAAAGGTATTTTGAGGAAAAATCAATTTTCGAACAATACAAAAATCACAAATTATAATAAGCTAAAAAACAAAAAAACGCCCCTCCCAAATTCACATTCAGAAGGGGCGTTTTTGGAGTCTTTCAAAATTTATTTTCCTTTCTCAGCCGTAATATCCATCACCGCAAAAAGAGGTTTTCCTTTTGCTTCTGGGTTGGCAAACACTAAAAAGATATTATGGAAACCTGTCGTTGCCGTAATAGGAATTTTAATGGGTTTTGGTGCTCCTTTTCCCACTTGTGCCGAGCCTAATAATTGTCCCGTTGGCGAGTCTAAACGGATTTCTACGTTTCCGCCTGCGGTGCGTTCGTCAGCGGCAGTTGCCATTACTGAAAATGCACCGATATTCGTCAAGTCAATGTTATTGAAAGAAGTATATCCTTTATCAGCCATCGCAATAACTACTTCGCCCAAACCGTCAATTTTGTATTTCATGGTTTCTTTTTGAGCATCGTAGCTATTGGCTTTGATGGTTGCACTTCTTAAAGTCAATGATTTTGAACCCGTTTGTGAAGCCATTTTCATCGCTCCTTTGTCGGTATAACTCGCCGATAAAATATACGTACCCGCTTTGCCGTTGTCTTTCGTCAAATATTCACCTTTAGTTGGGTTGCTTGCTTTTTTATCATCCGCCAACGACAAAATGTATTTTACCATTTCCGTAGCTTCGGCTTTGGTTACTTGTGGGTGAGCCGCCATCGGTTGTTCGCCCCAAACGCCACCACCACCACGGATGATTTTATCCGACAATTTACCTTCAATCATAAACGCTCCCTTATACTTTTTGGCAACGTCTTTATAATTTGGCCCAATTGATTTTTTATCAATCGAGTGGCAAGATTTACAGTCAGAAAGCTCAATTAAACGTTTTCCCGAAGAGGCACTCAAATTAGCTTGGTGTCCTTGTGCGATGATAGTTTTGTCGTAACCTTCCAAATAATCAATGTTTACCAAAACGTCTTCGTCTTTGATTTTCTTGTTTTCCAACGAACCGTCTTCTTTGTCCGAAACTTTCACTTCGTAAGCAATTTTATCATCATTCCAGTAGAAGGTTTTGTTGCCTTTTATCGCTAAATCAACTTTTGGTATGTCGTTTCCAACTTTAATTTCCAAGGTTTGTTCGGTTACGTTTCCTGCTACGTCGGTTACTTTCAAGGTTGGCTTGTAAATACCCGCTTTCACGAAAGTAAACGTTGGATTTGGTAAATTACTCTTCGCTGCTCCTTTCGCAAATGTCCATTCGTATTTCAAATTATCACCGTCATAATCCATCGTTCCTGCTGAAGAAAAAGTTACTTTCAAAGGCACAGAACCCGCTTTCTTATCGGCATTGACAACTACAACTGGCGTGCGATTTCCTGCATTGAAAGTAATGCGTGACAAACGAGCTTCGTCATTTTGAGCAAACCAATTTTGACCGTATTCCAACATATACAACGAACCATCTTTGGCAAACATCATATCCATTGGGTGACTAAAAGTGGTATTTGGCATAAAACGCTCCATCGAAACAAAGTCTCCGTTTGGTTTCATCGTAACAACATTTATCCAATCACGCATCCAGTCATAAGCGAAGAATTTACCGTCGAGATAGGCAGGGAATTTCACTTTAGAATTAGCGTCAAAATCTCCCGAATAATACACAGGGCCACCCATCGCATTACGTCCGCCTTTACCCACAATTTCCCCAAACTCAGGCGATTCTTTGTACGGATAATAAATAAATGCTTTTTGAGCAGGTGGCAATTCACGCAAGCCCGTATTATGCGGAGAATCATTGATTGGGTGCAATGGGTCATATTTTGCCCAAGTGCTGTCCTTTTTAAAATCCTTCTGATTATAGGCTTTGTTATCGGCTACAAAAAGAGGCCATCCAAAATATCCTGCTTTACGAGCCTGATTCATTTCATCGTGTCCACGTGGGCCATATTTATCAGAATTTTCACCTGCATCTGGGCCTACTTCACCCCAATACAAAAAGCCTGTTCTTTTATCTACCGAAATACGATAAGGGTTTCTGTTACCCATAACATAAATTTCTGGACGAGTATTTTCCGTTCCTTTCGGGAATAAATTTCCTTCTGGAATGGTATATGGGGCAGCCCCCGCTGTTCCATCATCTTGTGGCTTAATTCTCAAGATTTTACCTCTCAAATCATTGGTATTTGAAGAAGTGTAACGAGCGTCCCAACCAGAGCGACCTTCACGTCCGTCACTCGGAGAGTAACCTTGCGAGTCGAATGGATTGGTATCATCTCCCGTTGAAAGATATAGATTTCCTTGAGCGTCCCAATCAATTGAACCGCCCGTGTGGCAACAACCTGTACGCTTCACGGGTACACGTAAAACCACTTTTTCAGAACTCATCACGAGCGTGTCTTTCACCTCATCATACACAAATCTTGAAAGGTGTTGCAAAGTATCAGGCAAGCCACGAGCAGGTGAATAATACAAATAAACCCAGTGATTTTGATTGTATTTTGGGTCAATATTCAAGCCCATCAAACCGTATTCGTTCCCCGTAAAAACATTCAAATCAGCGACTACTTTTACCGATTTTTTCTTTGGATCGTACATTTTCATCAAACCTTTACGTTCGGTGAAAAGCACTTTTCCATTGTCTAAAACGACTAATTCAGTCGGTTCATCCAATTTATCCGTTAAAACTGTACGGATATAACGATTTTCTTCGGGAGGTAATTGACTCTTTGCTTTTGAATAATCCAATGCTGAACCACCCGCAGCCCATTGAAGTCCACCCCAAAAATGTTTCAAAGGAATTTCCTCCGAGAAAGTCTCATCGGTATGTCCCCAGTTTGAATAAAAGGCACGTCCACCGTCAAATTCATGGTACCAAGCCATTGGGTGAAAATCGCCCATTGTGCCTTCTTTGTACGAATTTTCATCTACTGTAAATAATACTTTTACGTCCGTATTGAAATTCTTGAAGCTGTAAAATTCGTCTTTACGAACCACAGAATCGGGCATAAAATTGGTTGAAATATGCGAATGGTCTTTGATGATAAATTTACCATTTTGCACATT
>JAAFIU010000358.1 GCA_013298805.1 Cytophagales bacterium
TTTTCTTCTATGCTTATGATTTGACTGAAAGACTTCATCTTCATATCGTTAATTCTCGAAGTGAACGGAGTAGGTCGGCAAAAATTTGGTTAGATACCTTAGAGATTTTTGAGGAGGGTTCTTTGACCAAAAAAGAACTGAAAGTATGTCAAAAATTGATAGAAGAAAATATCAATGAAATCTTGGAGCAAATCAATCGTTTTGCCCAAGGAGAAAAAGTAGAAATTATTAATTTGAATTAAAATGAAAAATTTAGAGGGATTTCAAGGAATACAGCCTGTGATTGAAAAAGTAAGTTTTTCTTTCAAAGACAAGATTGCCATTCACTTGCAAGATGGGCGAATTATTATTGCTCCATTAAGTCAATTTCCTTCTATACATCAACTTTCTTCGGTTCAACGAAAAAAAATGAACATAGTTGACGACCAAATCATTATGTTTGATGACTGTGATGAAGTTTTTCACATAGAACAATTTTTAGGGCGTGAGCAAGAATATAAATATCATTTTGCCTAAAACCTCGCTAATTCATATATGGACTCCCAACAAGCATTAGGAATAATAATATCAATCATTGCCTCAGCATTCTTTTCGGGTGTTGAAATGGCATTTGTTTCTGCCAATAAACTGTACTTTGAACTCCAAGCCAAACAAGGTGTAATTACAGGGCAAATCATTTCGAGATACCTCAAAAATCCTTCAAAATTTATCGGTACAATGCTCATCGGTAATACTTTATCGTTGGTGGCTTACGGTATTTTTATGGAAGGATATTTGCATGAAACGATTATGCACACCGCTTTACCAGAATGGTTGAGTGGATTTCATTGGATGCAAACGAATTTAGTGGCAGGCTTGGTGGCTTCTCTTTTTGGTACTATTTTGATTTTGATGACTTCTGAATTTACGCCAAAAAGTATCTTTCTGTTGAATCCAGACGGATTTTTGGAAGTTTTAGCCATTCCAATTTTGATAATTAATACCCTTATGTATCCGCTCGTCTGGGGGATTGTAGGTTTGTCTAAGTGGTTTATTAATAATGTATTACGTTTGGAATATTCGGAAGAAAGACCCGCTTTTGGCTTGACAGATTTGAATAATTACCTTCAAAATCTCAATCGCAAAACCTCAACTGAAGATGAAACCGAAGTTGATACCAAAATCTTCAATAATGCCCTTGAGTTTAAACAAGTTCGGGTACGTGATTGTATGATTCCGAGAACGGATATTGTAGCGGTTGATATTGAAGGTGGCATGGATGAGTTGAAGAAAACCTTTGTAGAAAGTGGTCATTCGAGGGTTTTGGTTTACAAAGAAACAATGGAAGACGTTTTAGGATATTGTCATTCTTTGTCGATGTTTAAAAAACCAAAAGAAATTCAAGGGATTTTGACACCCATTCCGATTGTGCCAGAAGCCATGCCAGCGAAAGATTTATTATTCAAATTCTCGAAAGAACATAAATCATTGGCTTTGGTGGTGGATGAATTTGGTAGTACGGCGGGTTTGGTGAGTATGGAAGACGTAATGGAGCAAATTTTTGGCGATATTGAGGATGAATTTGATGATAACGACGAACTCACCGAAAAGCGTTTGGAAGATAAAATCTATCTACTTTCTGGACGTTTGGAGATTGATTATTTGAACGATAAATACGATTGGAATCTTCCTGAGGGTGATTATGATACGTTGGGAGGAATGATTATTAGTATTAATGAAGATATTCCAGAATTGAACGAAACCATTATTGAAAACCCATTTAATTTCCAAATTATTGAAATGACTGATGCCAGAATTGATTTGGTGAAATTGACAATAATTGGAGAGATTGAGAAGAAAACAGAAAATTATTCAATGAAACATTGATGGATTCGATGCTCGTATTTCGATGTTTGATGTTCGGCGTTTCCTAAACCTAACATCAAACATCGAAATTAAATAATAACTTTCATTAAGGTTTGGATTTTCATCTCCGTTTCATACCACTCTTTCACAGGGTTTGAATCTTCTGTAATTCCGCAACCTGCATAGAAAACGGCCTCATTCCCAACGACCTTCATTGTACGAAGATTGACAAATAAATGACTTTCTTCTTGGATATTGACAGGGCCTAAAAAACCACTATAAAATTCTCGATTATGTAATTCTTGTTCTGCAATGATTTTGAGAGCAGGAATTTTGGGCATTCCACAAACTGCCGAAGTAGGGTGGAGGAGTTCTAACATCACCGTTCCCAATTGTGGAAAATTTACTTCCTTTGTATCCACCATATAATCCGTGCGGAGGTGCATTAAATTCCCTGCTTGTACCGTTTTTGGACCACTTTCGTGATATTCTCTCAAACGAATTTTCTTGAAACATTCAATAATATAACGGCTCACAAAGGCTTGTTCTTCAATCTCTTTGTGCGACCAACGGATGGAATTTATGCACAATGTTTCGCCATTGTCACCAATTGCCGACTGCGTCCCTGCCAAAGACATTGTTTTGAATTTTCCGTCTTTGTCAACATTCACCAACGTTTCAGGTGTAGCACCCAACCAATAACAATTATATTCTGGTAAATAAACCAATGAAACAAAGGCATTTGGGTAGGTATTACAAAGCTTTTGGAACGCCTCAACTACCTCAAAATCATCGGCTAAAGTAACATTTTTAGTTCTTGATAAAACTACTTTTTGGACTTCGCCTTGCTCAATGGAAGTAACCGCATTGGAAACCATTTCGGCAAAAAGCATTTCGTTATAAAGTCCAAAATGTTTTTCTTCTGAGTCGAAATTTGGATGTACTTTTTGTTGAATTATCGTTTGTTTTTCGTCGTCGGAATAGGTCAAATATTGTTTCTCAAAACTTTCTTTTTCAGTATTTACACCTGATAAATTTTGGTCAATTTCTTGGTTATCAGTATCAAAACGATAATATAAATCACCTTTCAAAAACAAAGATTCACCCTGAAAAGGACTCATTGCAAAACCCGCAGGCAATTCCTCCAAGTCAATTTTTGTCCGTGCAACATTACCCGATAAATCAATAATTAATTGTTTTTCGGTGGTTTTAGGTAATCTCCATAAAGCGATTGGAAAGCCTTCGTGTAAGGCAGTTTGCCAGAGATTTTTAATCTTCGGAGATTTAGTTGAAATATGGATTTCTGAAGTCAGAGACATATTTTACGTATGATTAGGTAGTGAATAATTTTGCTGATGATTACTTATTGATAACGTAATGTTTGAATGAGAGGTTTCAAAAAATATAAATTGATGTTCCTACATTGAATTTAATTTCTTCCGATGCTGAAGCGTCAGCTTACAAATTCAAAAATTCTTCAATACAGCCATAAATATATTTCAAATCTTCTTCCGAAATACAATAGGGAGGCAGTAAATAAATAATATTGCCTAATGGTCTGATTAAAATGCCTCTTTCAATGAAAAATTTGTAAGCAATATCTCGAATATTATTGAAATATGAAGTGCCTTCTTCCGTCTGAATTTCAATAGAAAGAATTGTTCCTTTTACCGTAATATTTGGAAGTTGAGCGTGTTTTTGTTTAAATTCCTGGTGTAATTGGTTGATTTTTAGAATTTTATTCTCTGTTTCTTCACTCAATAATAAATCCATACTTGCCAAACCTGCCGTACAAGCCAATGGGTTTGCCGTAAAAGAATGACTATGAAAAAGCGTTTTTCTACGGTCTTCCGAAAGAAAAGCGTCGTAAATTTCTTGTGTACACGATGTCACGCCCAATGCCATTGCTCCGCCCGTAAGTCCTTTAGAAAGACATAAAATATCAGGTTTCGTTTCGATATAATCGGTGGCAAAAAGTTTCCCTGTTCTGCCAAAACCCGTCATAATTTCATCCGCAATTGTTAAAACCCCATTTTGTTTTGCCAATTTGATGAGAGCATCCAACATTTCGGGTTCGTACATGACCATACCGCCTGCTCCTTGAATGAGTGGTTCAAAGATAAAACACGCAATTTCATCGGCATTTTCCATGAGCTTTTTCAT
>JAAFIU010000063.1 GCA_013298805.1 Cytophagales bacterium
ACTCAAAGAATATATCCAAAAAAGAAGCTAATGAACCGCCTGAGAATCGTTTAGCTTCAACAATTATCAAGAAGAAAAAATCTGCCAGACCCGCGACGATTTTTGTACGTTCTTTTAATTTTACCCCATTAGATAATACCTTTACTGTTGGTAAAAATATCTCAGGAGCAAGTATCGACGGAGATTTAATATCCTTAGCTCAAACCAATAGTGCTTGTACAGTAAACCTGATAACTTATAAACTAATAGGTACAACTTGGACTCCTTACTCCTCTTTCCCCAATATCGGCTTTACGCCTATTTCAGGGAGTATTTATAGATGTGGTGCTAATGTTAGTTTATTATACACCTCACGGGCGGTCGGTTCTGGTGCTACGTATGGCGAACACTTTAAGCTGAACACCACCACCAACCTACTTTCATTAGCCAAAACCTATAACGACTATGTTTATAGTGCGAATAATATTCCCGCTTTTCCAAGTGGTGCATCATTAACGTATGAGGGCTTCGATGTTATTGGTTTAGAAATTGCAGGGGCAAGCTATAACGGGAAACTAAGATTTGTCAATAATCAAACTGTTAGTTTTCCTACCATTACTACTTACGCAATACCATCTACTGATAACCGTCCCGTTGTAATAGATGCCGAAAATGGAAATTTAATATACTGTTCTAACCCAAGCCTAACTCCTAATAATAGTGACTGGAAGGTTATGATTGGAAAAATATTTTAGTGACTTGGATTATGCAGTTTAAAAATTAGGTCATTAAAAAACTTTACTCCAAAGAACAAAGAAGTATTCGAGACATTATGAAGGCATTTTGAATGCCTTCAACTACGACAGTATATAAAATCTTAACTGTTAATAACGTTCCATTTCAAGTTTATAAGAAAACAAAAGAAGATGTATTGTAACTAATAAAATAGTTATAAGCCGTAAATTTTCGCACAAATGTTATGAAAACCTCAAAACCAAACGAAGTAGAGCTATTGCTTCGGTATTTAATGTAGCAGTAAATTTACTCAGAAGAAAAAATACAATAAATAATCTTAGGGTTGTCAGAGAAGATTGCAATTTCGATAGAAAATATGCAAAAAATTGCTTTTCAAGGAGTTAAGCCTTTTTATGAAAATGCCCTGTATTGAGTAGCTGATGTTCGGCTACTCAATCTTTTAAACTTAGCCATAAAAGTTGATTTCAAGAATGATTACAAACATGATTTCAGCGTGTAATCATGGATTCTGTGTCTTATGATAAGATTTCAAAGTTGATTGCAAGAATGATTACAAATATGATTTCAGCGTGTAATCATTGATTCTGTGGCTTATGATAAGATTTCAAAGTTGATTTCAAGAATGATTACAAACATGATTTCAACGTGTAATCATTGATTCTGTGGTGTATGATAAGATTTCAAACATGATTTCAAAGTTGATTGCAACGTGTAATCATTTAAAATTAAAAGTAGTGGCTTAACCTGTCACTTTTAGTCCAATTTTGCCATAAATTTTTAGTGCTATTTTGCGCATAAAAAATCACCTGTCATTAAGTGATTTTTGGAAAAAGTCCTATTTAAATGTAATATGACTATCAATTACTGATTTACAATGAAGGTTACAGCTAAATAATAAAGTGGGAAACACGCAACCAAAGATAAAATTTTACGGCAAAATTGGACTAAAAATGACAGGATTAAGGGCTTTGAGAAAACCCAAGAAATGATACCATTAACTAAAACATTAGGTTGAAACCGCTACTTTTCGTCCAATTGTAATGAGAACCTCAAGTTACTAATAGTCAGCGACTTACAGGGTGCTATCTTACTTTTGGCCCAATAAGGGACTTGCAACCTAATTAATAACCATCTCCATTTCTCTTCAAATGGTCTTTTTTTCTTGATATTTATTTTGGTACACCTTTTCAAACATCTTTGGCAAAAAAAAATCGTGTAAACATTGGAGGGCATCAAAAAGTGTGGGGCAACCTTAATTATAGCTTACATTGCGTATTCTAAAAGTATTCACTTTGACTATTAATCTTCTTGAAAGATTGTATTAAAAACAATTTATCTCACACTTTTTGATGACCTCTACTCACAGTGGTAATTGTCAAAAATGATAGCTAAGGTTTTCACTCCTTTAAAGTACCTTGAACAGATTAAGCCATGAGCAATTTTGAATTACTTAATTTAAACTTTTCAATGTGTTCAATCAAGCGGTATAATTCTACTAAGGCATCAAGATGGTAACGCCAACGTAAAGGCTGATAATAAACCGAAGCGTAGGTTAAGCCAAAATGTTCATCATAAAAAGTGGTGAAGAATTTAAACTGAAAGGGGGATTTGTCGATGTCTTTGTTGACTTGCTCAGTGATGAGTTGGTGAAAGGAGGCTACAACCGCTTTCTTGTCTAAAGCATTGAGGTATTCTAAAACCATCTGTACTTCATCTATTTTCCAACGGTTCGCATTCTTGATTTTCTCATAAAATGCCACATTGGTTAATTCTTGCGAAGTGGACAAACGTTCTCTTAAATAAAACATTAAATGCGTTTTTTTAACGCCATTTACTTTGAAATAAGTGAGTAAATCCACCTGTAAGGTTGCCATGATTACTCGGTACTTTTCAATCAATACTATCTTTTGATGCGTATTCATGCTATATGTTGTTAATTGCCATAACTATCATTTTGCAAAATAACTACAATTTGTGATTTATAAGATTGGGGAAGTTTATTTATATCGGGTTTATCCCATAAAAATGTTTAATGCACGCCAAATCTTCAATTTTAGGTAATGAGGTTCTCCTATATACCCATAGGAATTAGAAAATTAAGAGGAATATTTAATCCTTTACTCAAGCGTTTAATCATCAATACGCTTAACTCCTGTTTCCGATTCATAATCTTTGAAACTTTGGTCTTATCTCCAATAAACGGTATTAAATCTTTATTTTTCAAGTTTGCTTGTTCCATTCTATATTGTAAGTACGCTATTGGGTCACTTGCTTGCATGGGTACATATCGCTCCTCGTAGGCTTCTATCAGAGTAATAAGCATTTCCAGTTCTTGACCTTCGGCACTATCTTTTGAAGGTTTCTGTTTCATCAAACTGCGAACTTTGTTCAATGCCATTTGATGATATTTTTCATTTGTGAGATTATCCATCATATTCTATTGTTGTAACGTCTATTTTATCGTATGCCTTATGTGTACCAATCCAGATAATAAAAACCATCTGAAAACTATAATCTATCTCAGTAACAAGTCTGTAATCATTGCCTTTGATATTAAACACTACTCTATCATTGGCTACTATACTTGCATTACCATAAGTTTGCTTTACATCATTTGGGCTACTCCATTCTGCTTGTTTAACTGTATTGTACCAATCTAATAAAGGAAATTCGGCTGGAGGATGAAGTATCCAAAAATCCCTAATAGTGCTTTTTGCAATTATTCTCATATTCAAAATTAATAAAAAGTTGCGAATAAAGCAACATATATAATCTGATAAAAATTGGTTCTTTTCCCATTTTTGATGTACTCCATGAATTGAATAAAAAAGGATTGGTCACTAAGCCTATTCTGGGAATTAATGACAGATACATATTGTCTAAAAAAGCAATGGAGGTACTGTACCGAAATAGCTGATAATAGACAAAAAAGGGTGGGTGGAATCAGTGCATAGCCCATGAATTTAATTCCCTCGGTGTTTTGTGATGGTTGTTCCATTAGAATTTCATTCTCTTCTTTTTACTTAAAAACTCATCGTCGTCGGTTTGCCAAGCTTTCTTATAATTGAAGTTTTGGCGGTTGTCAAACTCTACGGGATTGGTTGGACGATTCGCAGGGTTTTCGCTTTTACTTACCTGTTTTTGCGTTGTTGCATTTTCCGCTAACTTTTCTTGCTGACGGAGATAATTGAGTTGTTTGAGCTGGTAATCGGGTGTCGCTTTAGCGTTCTTGTCTTTGGTAGCTTGATAGTTTGTCTTTTTAGCCGTGAAACCTTTTTCTTTGGCTTTGTCCCGCCTGTTTTTAAAGAAGACTGCTTCTAAATCAGATTTACGGTATTTCTTCCCATCTACTTCAATGCTTTTCTCGTCTTCGACAATTTTCCTATTGGTAGCTTCCGATGCTTTCTTGAAATGATGCAAATTCCGAATATCCTTGAGGATTGGGTCTTGTGCTAAGGCTTGAATATCCTCATGCTGAATCCTAAATTCCCAAACGCCACTGGACTTTGCCAAATCTTTTTGTTTTCCAACCAGAGGTAAATCGTATTTTAGATTGAGAGCCACTGCTTTCTCTAAGGCTTTGATTTTTTCAAAAGAATCTTTGTACATTCTTCTATTATTCATACATCGGTTAAAAACGATATGTACATGAAATTGGTCTGTATCTTCGTGACTAACGGCAATGTATTGGGTATCCCTCAAACCAGCATCAGTAATATACTGTTCAATGATTTCCTTTTTTTGCTCTTCATTCAACAGTAGCATATCATCTTTGCTAAAGGAAATAATATGATGACCTACATACGGTTTTGTAGGTTCATAATCTTCGTGTGATTGAGTTTGATTCACAAAATCATCAATGAGTCTTTTGATACCCTCATGGTCTTCACTATCCACTGGTAGTTCTAAATCTCCTGAGTCTGCGATAATCGTTGCCTTTTTATCAACCGCTCTCCTGCTTTCTAATTTTCCTTTAAATAGGTAATTGATAATACCTTTAAAAGATTTTCCTTTATCTGTTGCTTTGGCTATCACAATTTTTGGTTTTTGAATTTATAGGTATCTAATATTTCTCGCATTTCACTTAGCATGGCTTTCGCTTCAATTTTTATACTCAATAAGCCGTAGGTATGAGCTTCCTTAACTATTTGATTTAAGTTGTTCGCCACACCTGTTAATACTCTTTTCTCAAGCTTATTTTCTGTTGAGAAGACATCTAATACTTCCCCTTTCAATGCCATCACTCTTATGTATGCTGATACAGTAAGATTAGATGATTTTGCTTTTCTTTTACAAATCGAAGCATCTTCCTCTGAGAAACTCACCTTCAGTTGTTGGGTTAGTTTTATTGATTTTGGGGGACGTCCACTCTTCTTCCGAATATTTTCTTCCATAATTATATGTCCAAAGATTAATGTATAAATGGGGTATTAGGGGACACCCCTAACAAGATAAAGTGCTTGCACGCTGGTTTTTTGGGGTAAAAAACCACCTCTTGCTCCAACAAAAGTAAATATATAAAACAAATATAACTTATTTTATAAATACATATTAATTTATTTTTATTACTTTTGTAAGGTAAAACAACTAACTTATAACTAAATATAGTTAAGTAATAACTATTGATAAATGATTAATAGCTATTTGATAACTACTAATAACTAATGGATAATTGATTAATAGCTAATTGATAACTAATGGATAATGATGAAATTTATTGATTTGGGAGACATTGAACAAATAAAAAAAATAAAGAAAAATGGATATAGGGGGTGGGCAAGCTATTTGATTCCTTTTTGTAAAAGCTATTTTGATGCAAATATTTCTGTTGCCTTTGTCCAACAAGAACTAATTGAATTATATGATTTTCAAATATCAATTCATACTCTAAGATTCATCCGAACAAAGTATAGAAAAAGTCTGGTTGAAGAATTATCTGAGTTTGATTTAATCAATCAAAAAACAGTTCTACCTAAAACGGAAGTAAAACCGATTGCTCCTAATCATAGAAAACAATCGCCTCAGGAACGGGAAGAAAAAAACCAATTATTGGAAAGGGTTATCAAAGAAATGGCGGATTTTGATAATAGACCCACAAAGAATCGAACGGAATTAGATGACTTACTGGAAAGACAACGGCAAGAAAGATTAAAAATTAAATTGAATGAATAAACGAAGTTTGAAAGAGTAATCATCGAACAAATGAAAGAAAATAGCCCTTGAGACTGGGAACATTATCTGCTCCCGTTTTTAAGAGCGATTCCAACCAATTGTTTCATGAAAACAAAACTTTTAGAATTGCATCAATTGTATTTTCAATTAAAACACTCATTTTCATTAGGACAAAATATAGAAAAGCTTGAGGAAAGAATTCTCACAACAAGATACGTCAGTTGACAGTATATCCCATCAAAAATAATGAAGGGAAAAGAATAAAATTGGTATAACCCTTATTTAAAATGTATAAAATAATTGCCTTTTTTGTTTATTTGTCATAAATTTATGACAAATAAACAAAACCATTAAATATGTTATCTCACGATAAAGCAATATTATTTCTCCGAAGAAATCCAGCATTATCTATTTCGATACTTGAAAAGGAAGCTGGACTACCGAATAGTACGTTAGCAAAAGCCCTTGGTGGCGATAGAATTTTGAACGCAAAACATCTCAATTCACTGTATCCTATCTTAATAAAGTACGGTTACAATGAATCACTTTACAAAAAAGCGAGAGTTATTTCAATTGTGAATCATAAAGGTGGCGTTGGGAAAACTACTACTACTATTAATCTTGGAAAAGCATTGGTCAAATTAGGATTCAAAGTATTATTAGTGGATATGGATTCACAAGGAAATTTATCACAATCGCTCGGCATTGATAATCCCGAAAAGCAAGTGGTGAACGCTCTTCTAAAAAATGAAAATTTACCAGTTATTGTGATAGGTGAAAACTATCATTTATGTCCCAGTGATTTAGAGTTAGCTTATGCTGATTTAGAACTTGTGCAAGCCGTAGGTGGTGTTAATCAATTAAAAAATAAACTAAATCCTCTCAGAGAACTCTATGATTATATACTAATTGATTGTCCTCCTGCCTTAAATATTTTTACAAATTCTGCCTTAGTTGCTTCTAATGGATGTTTAGTTACTCTACAACCAGAAGTATCAGCTATGAAAGGAGTCAATAATTTATTTGAACGTATCTCACAAGTTAGAGAAAGAATCAATCCAGAATTAATTGTAGAAGGTATTGTATTGACAATGGTTGACAAGCGTTTAAAGGTTCACCGAGATATGATTGAATATGTTAATCAATCCTTGAATAATTTTAAAATCTATCAAACACAAATTAGAATAAACGTTGCTTTGAAAGAATCACAAATATCACAAATAAATATATTTGACTATGATAGTAATTCTAATGGAGCAACTGATTACTTGAATTTGGCTAAAGAATTCTGTTCGAATATTTAAACCCATAAATAGATAAGAAAATGCAAAAAAAATACATGGGTAATTTTGGAGGAACTTCAATTATCAAAGACCAAAGTCTTTTAAATCATGAAGCTATTAAGCAACAAATAATAATACTTGATGAACTTCGTGACCTAATTCCACCACTTCAAGATGACGAATTGAATCAATTAGAGAAAAATATTCTTACAGAAGGATGTCGGGAAGCTCTGCTAATCTGGCAAACAACATCAAATGTGTTAGACGCAACTTCTACGCAAACGTCAGCCGTTTACATTTTAGTTGATGGACATAACCGTTATGGCATTTGTTTAAAGCATAAATTAAATTTCAAAATCCATCTCATTTCTTTCGATTCCTTAAAGGAAGTTCGAGACTATATGATTGATAATCAGTTAGGTAGAAGAAATTTAATCCCAGAACAAGCATCATATTTGAGAGGGTTACGTTATAATACTGAGAAACAGGAAAAAGGAAAATATACTCGTGAAGACCATAAGGGTCAAAATGTCCCTTATGATTTAGTAGATTCTAAAGACAATATCTCGACTGAAAATGTTGAATTGATTCATAAGGGTCAAAATGACCCTTATGAGTCAATTCCCAAAAAAGAATCTACGTCGGCTCGACTTTCCAAACAATATAACGTAAGCGAAAAAACTATTAAGCGTGATGCAGAATTTGCAGAAGGATTGAATTTATTATCTCCAGAATTGAAAAAGGATATATTATCAGGTCGAGTAAAAGCTAAAAAGTCGGATATACAACAATTAACTCAACTTGAAAATACAGTATCACTGATTGATTCATTAGATAAAATCTCTGATTTAGTATCTGGCAAGATTGAGAAAGAAAGTCGTAAAAATGACGATTCGAGAGAAATTCTCCTTAAAAAAGTAAAAAAAGGACTTAAAAATGCCTCTGATTCGGATATTACCGTTGAAATAAAAGGGTCATTTATAATAAATAACAATTTAGTTGAAGTGTGGCGAAATCTACGTGGCTTTTCAGAAGATGTAATTATTGATGAGAGTTTTATAGATAGAATATCCATTTTTCAAACTGTTAGTTTAGGTATTATCAATGAACTATAACCGCAATTACTGTCCTAATTGCTTAATTATCAACTATTTATATACCTATTTGCTATTTATTATAACAAATTTAGGGTTTGAGTTTGAGTAAAGCCCATTTGGTGTCGAAAATATATAAAATCGGGATAAACTTGTTATACTTCGTAGTGTTTAGACAAATTAAAATCACAAAATGTTTTTAATTATAACAAATTTAGGGTTTAGCCAGAAGAGTTTCTTTTAAAGAGGTCAATAAAGCATATAATACTCTTTACAAGGAATGGGTTTAGCAAGAAGACGATTAAACGCTATTATTTTTAGTAATTCTTATCTTCAGTGTTGTTGTATTTTTATTTTTTTATGTATTTTTTGTATTTTCAGTCCCTCTAATTGCTTGATAATCATTTGTTTACAGGGTTTATTATAACATTATTAGGGCTTGCTATAACATATTTAGGGTTTATTATAACATTATTAGGGCTTGCTATAACATATTTAGGGTTTATTATAACATTATTAGGGCTTGCTATAACATATTTAGGTATCATCAAAATGAGTGTAAAGAAAAATACTATAAATAAGACTCCATCGGTTAAATTAGTTCGTAAAGCTAACAATCTGGTTGAAGGTAAATATCGGTTTGACATTTGGGAGATGAGAGTCTTTACAAAAATGCTCACTATGATTTTACCAAGCGATGAAGATTTTAAAGAATATAGAATTTATCTAAAAGAAGTAATTGATGATTTCAATTTATCAGCCGACAAACAATCCTACAAACTATTAAAAGAGGGGGCTATTAAATTGATGAAAAAGGAAATTAAGATAATTAGAGACACGGACGAAGGGGAGAAAGAGTTCCTCACGCACATAGCGGTTGGTCTGGACAGCTTTACAAATAGAACGCAAGGTAGTTATGTTGACATATCATTTCATCCAAAAATGAAGCCATTCTTATTACAACTGCAAACACAGTTTTTGATGTATGATGTAAGAAATGTACTACAGTTACAAAGTTCGTACTCTGTTAGAATCTATGAATTATTGAAGCAGTACGAAAAAATTGGCAAAAGGATATTTACGGTGGATGATTTAAAAGAAACACTTGCTGTCATGGACAAATATCCGCTTTATGCAAATTTCAAACAGCGGATTATAATGAAGGCTCAAGAGGACTTGGCGACATATACAGATATCAGATTTACTTTTGAGGAAATCAAAAAAGGAAGGGCAATACAATCAATTATTTTTACAATAAAGTCAAATAAAGTAATTGTAGAAGAAAGGAAATTATTAGCACCAATTATTAATAATATATTTGAAGAAAACTCAAGTAACGTACAAATATACAATCTTATAAAAGAATTTCCTGGAGTAAATCAAAACACCATTAATGAATGGTTTACAAAATATAATCACGAATACATAGTAGAACGTGTTAATATTTTGTTGAAACAAATCAATAAAGGAAAAGACATAAAAAATCCAATGGGTTATCTTCAAAAATTAATGATGCAAGAGACCTTATATGCTATACTTGATGACAGTACAATGTCGAAGACGGAGAAAAACAGTATAAACAAAACAGTAGATAAAAAGATAAAAGAGAAAATCGGCGAATTAGAAAACTTGAAAATTTTCTATTATGAAACGCAAAATCAAATAATTAATGAGTTTCTCCTAAAAAATGAGCATGAGAAAAAGCGTGTATTAGAATTTATACAATTGAATCCCCATTATGATGGAGAAATTAGCTTAAATGAAAATTTAAAAAGGGTTGCCCTCATAGCTATAATTAACACAAAAATTAGGGAAATATACCCACAACTATTCGTTAGCATTGATAGCAAATATGTAGAACATGAAAAAGCAATAAAGAATGATTTAAGAGAATTGGGATGGGTAGGATAATCTTGGGTGTTGTAAAGAACAGAATTAAAACTCAAAAAGTAAATAAGTGCTTAATATATTCAAAATAAACACCCAAAATAACTCTTATATTAACGACGTAAGCACCCGTTATATATGTAATTTGAGTGATAGATTAAAATAAAACAAGCACTCTAACGAGAGTATAAATATAAATTTATTATGATTTAGACCGTATTATAAATCTGAGTGCGGATTATTCATTATTTTTCATATTAATTTTTGGATTATTAAAAGTTATAAGCAAACTTTGTGTAATTGCTATAACCACAAATAAACTCCAATCAATTCTTGAGAAGAATAACTGCACTTTTTCAGATAAAGCAAATTAATAGGCTATTTGAATATATACTATTCATTTCACTCTCATTACTCATCAGTTGTAGTAAGATTGACGATAACTCCCCAGAGTCAGAAATCGCTTCCTTCAAGTTTAGTACAATAGCTACGCAACAAATCGCTATTTCTAAAGAAAAAAAAAGTGTTGAGATTACTCTTCCTTATGGAACGTCTCTTAAATCCTTAATCCCAATCATCGAAATTTCACAGGGGGCAAGTATTGTGCCGTCTTCAGCCATTCCTCAAGATTTTTCGCAACCCGTTTATTATGTTCTCACAAATACTGGGGGTAGAAAAACGGTGTATAAGGTTTCTGTGATAACCTTGAGTCAGCCTGTGCCAGAAATCAACAATGTTGATAAAAAAGAGTTTGAAGCGGGTGAAAGTATCATTGTTAGTGGCAGGTATTTTGGCAATAACCCAAGCATCATCAAAGCGTATTTTATCAATAATAAAAAGGAAGAGATATTGATAACATCGAAGTTAATTGACACTACACATATTCAGTTGTCAGTGCCTAATACAATACCCCCTCAAGCCTACAACATCAAAATAGTAGTAAAAGATAATTCCATTGTTTCAGATTTTACCGTCAATGTTCAATATCCGACGCCCGAGATAACTTCACTATCCAAGAAAAATATTTTACAGGGTGATACCTTGGTTGTCAAAGGAAATTTCCTGTCTGATGCCTATACCTATCAATTAGGATTGAATGATGGCAAAAATAATAGCAATGTCCCCGTTCAGATAACGAAGGGCATATATTATGTTATTGCCCCAAAAACTATTCCTTCGGGTAACTACCCAGTAAAAATTATAAACAAAACTCTCCAAAAAGAAAGTAAGAGTCTTGATTTCTCGATAACACTTTATGATATCAATAAGCCTTTTGTGCAAGAAATCATCAACCCCAAAATGTATTATGTTCCTGGAGATAAAATATCATTCAAGACCCTCAATTTTGAAAGTTTTCCCGCCCGTTTTTTCCAAATACAACTTCTAAATGGGAATACAGGATTAGTTCAAAATGGGCTTTATTCCAAAGCCACCAATTCTCTTACTCTTGATTTACCCAGCAGCTTAAAAGCAGGTACTTATAGCATCACACTGACCCTAATAAATTTAGCCAATCAAGAATATTCTATCGACATGGATGATAGAGTAGTGGTTAAATAAATACATCCAACATGAAATACATTAAACTACTACTATTTTGTGGAATACTCTTTAAGGGCGTTCACACTACTTTCTCGCAAAACACGCTGTATATGAACCCGATCAAATATACAGACCGAAATCTCAATAGCTATAATGATAATTGTGGAGACCCTTCTAAACTACACTATTTGGTTAATAATGTAGAAATCAGTAGAAGCACCGTGTTTTACTGTTGTGGGTTTCACGCATTTTCCATTGATTATGGTTTGATGAAACCTGGAGATGTATTTAAAGTTACACAAGATTGTAGCCCCATAACCTATTCTCAGGTTGTTAGAGACGATTATGTATATATTGAAGTTCCCAACGGAAATAGCTATACGGGTAATGGTATTCTTCCAACGGATGAATATGCCCCTTATGCAAAATTAACGGCTCCCGTCAGCATTGGTAAATGTGAAAACATCAATATAAATGCTCATGGGCTTTCTGAATATTTCGTGGCTTTTTATCCACAGTCTACCAATTTAACCGTAGGAACATTTTTAGTCAATAATGCTACAATAGCTTCGGGGGCAACGGCGATAAGCCCCGCTGGACACACCATCAGTAGTCAAGGAACTCCTAATGTTACCTCGGTTGTCAATGCCAATGGGTCTATCACCAGCAATGGTTCTTTTAAATTAACCAGTAATACCGCCCTATCAGGAAACACTCCCATCAACATGGAATATCAACACAATGGGGTAAATGTTGGGGGAGACTTTGCCTTTGGATTTGGAGCTATGTTTTTTGGGGGCATTTCAAATACGGGATTTAGAGTTATTAAATCAAGTACCGCTGGGGTATCAACCGAAACGACTTTTACAGGGAGTTATAGCAATGCCTCATTTAAAATCACCTACGATGGCACTTATTATCGTGCCTATTTGAACGGTGTTAAAATTGATGAATTAAGAAGGTTTGTCAAATATGCGGCTTCATCTGGAACTATCTCCCAAACGGGGCCTTTAAATTATGGAACAGGGGTAACTTGGACCCCTTCAGGTGCTGGAACACAATGGGTATCTACCGAAGTTGATGGTATTTTATATACTCGTCAACAATTTACGGTTGCGGATGATATGACGCTAACAGCCGCAACGACCAATGTTGCTTGTTTTGGAGGGAATACAGGGAGTATTGCTACCTCAATTACAGGAGGGAAAAGCCCATATACCTATTCAATTAATGGTGGAGCATTTTCAGCTACTTCAACCTTTACCAATTTAGTAGCGGGGTCTTACACTGTTCAAGCAAAAGATGCCTCTGGGTGTACTACCTCAAGAACATTTACGGTTTCGGAAAACCCTGTATTATCATTAACTGCTCCCAAAACAGATATTACCTGTTTTGGAAGTAACAATGGAAGTGTTAGTTTAGTAGCTTCAGGCGGTAGCGGTTCTTATACCTATTCTGCCGATGGTACGAATTACGTAAGCACTGCCACATTTTCAAATTTATCAGAAGGAAGTAAAACATTTTATGTGAAAGATGGCGGGACTTGTGTTAAATCTGTCAGTGTTACGCTTACTCATCAAAGTAAGTTAGTCGCAAGTATTAGCAATCAAACCAACGTGGCTTGTTTTGGGGGAAATACGGGGGCCGTAAAGATTGGAACAAATGGCTCAAGCCCCAATGGAACATTGCAATATTCTATTGGGGGAGCATTTCAGACCGATTCAAGTTTCACAAGCTTAAGTAAGGACACTTATACCATTACTGTAAAAGATAATCTCTGCCAAATAACCATTCCGCTAACGATTTCTCAACCCATTGCAGATTTGACGGTAAGCCCCAACATTGATAAACAAATATCTTGTAATGGTTTAACCGATGGACAAATAACAGTAGTAGCAACGGGTGGCACTGGAACTTATCAATATTCCATTGATAATATCACCTTTGGAACAAGTGCTGTTTTTAACAACTTGGCTGCAAATAATTATAAATTTTGGGTAAAAGATGCTAATGCCTGTTTGAAAAATAGTGGAATTTATACTGTCATAGAACCTTCAACTGTAAACTTTAGTGTAGCCTCTAAAGTAGATGTGATTTGTAATGGCGGAAATACTGGCAGTATTACCCTAAGTGCCAGTGGTGGAACGACGACACCTTCCAATGTATATGTTTACTCAATTGACAATGGTACAACTTATCAAACATCTAATTCCTTCACAAATCTAAAAGCGGGTACATACACACTAAAAGTAAAAGATGCTAATGGCTGCACCAAAACTACCACTACCTCAATTTTGGAACAAACAGCCATTGTTGTAACCTCCAATATTACTCAAACGATTACTTGTTACGGAGCTTCCGATGGAGAAGTTTCCTTAACTGCCACGGGTGGAGCAGGTTCGTATCAATATTCAAAAGATAATAGCACCTTCTCTACAAACCCTGTTTTCAGTACGTTAAATACAGGCAACTATACTTTTTATGTGAAAGATGCCAATGAATGTCCCAAAACGATATTGGTCACGGTGGGACAACCAAGTCTCTTAGTCCCAAGCATTGCTACCCAAACGAATGTATCCTGTAATGGGGGAGCTGATGGGGCGGTAAATTTAGGGGCATCGGGTGGAACAAGCCCTTACCAATATTCAAAGGATGGGACTAATTTTCAAGGAACAGTCGGTTTTACAGGTTTCGCCGTTGGAACGGTTACTTTTACCGTGAAAGACTCCAAAGGTTGTAGCAAAACCATCAATACCACCATTACAGAACCATCTGTATTAGTGGCTACTGCCACAGCAAGCCAACAGGTTAGTTGTTTTGGGGGTAGTAATGGAACAATCCAAGTAAGCGGTACAGGTGGGACAAGTCCTTATCAATACTCTAATAATGGAACGACTTATCAAAGTAGTAACGCTTATACTGGCTTAGTTCAAGGAAATTATAGTTATTGGGTTAAAGATGCCAATGGTTGTGTAAAAACGACTGCCAGTACCACCATTACTCAACCAACGGATATAGTGACTTCGGTTTCTACTAAAAATGATGTAAAATGTTTTGGGGGCAATGATGGCTCATTGACAATTTTAGCATCGGGTGGCACTGGCTCATTTTCGTACTCGAAGGATGGCGTTAATTTTCAAACATCAAATAGCTTCTTGAGTTTAACGGCTCAAACCTATACGATTTCGGTTAAAGACCAAAATGCTTGTATCAAAACAATCAATTCTCAAGTTTTAGAGCCGACCGTATTTCAAGTAAACTCGGTATCAAACCAAAACTTAACCTGTTACGGAAATAATACTGGACGAATTGAGGTACTGGGTACGGGTGGTACTGCTGCTTATCAATACTCGGTTGATAATACCACTTTCCAAAGTTCAAATGTTTTTACTGGTTTGGCGGCGGGTACTTATACCGTGTATGCTAAAGATGCCCATAACTGTCTTTTTAATCTCAACAATAATGTCATTTCACAGCCAAGTGACATCATCGTAAGTTTATTAGAAAAAGTAGATGTCGATTGTGATTATTACCAAAAAGGCTCATTTAAGGTAGGAGCTTCGGGGGGTGTTGGCAGTTTTGTATATAATTTATCGGGACAGGATTTAAAGTTTAATCCCATAGCGGGGCAATCGAATACGACGGGTGTTTTCCCCGATTTATTTGCTGGAAATTATATCATCAATGCCCAAGATGCAACGGGGTGTATAAAGCCATTCCCCGTAACCATTGTTCCAAAAAATAGTCATATCACGTTTAATGTTAGCAAAACATTACCAACTAACTGCAATAATGCTGATGGTTCAATTACCATCAATTCCGTAGGAGGGGGAAACAATCCCTATCAATATCGTTTAAGTACCCAAAGTATCTTTTCTAATAATAATACTTTTGCGGGACTGGGTAATGGGAAATACATCATCACAGTGGCGGATGGTTTATGTGCTTATAATCAAGCGGTCGATTTAAGTTTACCGAACTCACTCAATGCTACTTATACGATTAGCCCAATTTCATGTGCCGTTCCCAACGGAAATTTGAGTATTACCAATATCACGGGGGGCAATGGCAATTATAGTTTATCCATTGATGGTACAAATTTCTCGAATAATACCACTTTTAATAACCTGAGCCCCAAGGTATATGCCATTACCATAAAAGATTCTCCTCAATCTTGTCAAACGGTCATTAGCCTTGAGTTAAAGGAACAAAATCGAGCAGATTTAACCCTTAACAGCAAAACGGATATTCTGTGTAATGGTGCAAGTACAGGGGTTGTTTCAATGATTGGGAATAATAATTTAGGACCATTTATGTATGCCCTCAATCAAAAAACGAGTTTTGGCTCTAATGGAACATTTACGGGATTGGTGGCGGCTAATTATAAAGTATATGCCAAAAGTAACATTGGGTGTATAGATAGCTTAAAAGTAAGCCTTACACAACCAACTGCGGTCACGGGAAGTCTTACCAAGAGCGATAACAATTGTTTTGGCGACCGTTCTGCTTATATAAATGCAGCGGCTTCGGGCGGTGTTAGTCCATATACCTATTCCATTGATGGAACCAATTACGGAACAACTGCCTCTTTTACAGGACTCCTTGCGGGGGATTATACCATAAGAATTAAAGATGCCAATGGCTGTATATTACCCAAAAATATTACGCTTGTTCAGCCAACTTTATTGGTGCCGTCTTCAAGTGTAGGGCAAAATGTATCTTGTTTTGCGGGAACTGATGGAAGTGTTATCGTGAATGCTTCAGGTGGAACGAGTCCGTATCAGTTCTCCAAGGACAGTCTTAGCTATACAACTAATAATACCTTTGGTAGTCTAAAAGCGGACGCTTACACCTATTTTGTAAAAGATGCCAAAGGTTGTGTGAAACAAACGACTGCTATCACCGTTACACAGCCGACTTTATTAGTCCCAAAAGTTTCATCCATTAGCAATGTTAAATGTTTTGGGGGGAGTGATGGGGTTATCAATTTAACGGCAAAGGGAGGGGTTGAACCTTACCAATATTCTTCCGAACTCAATAACTTTGGCGACTCACCACGCCTTACTGGCTTTGTAGCGGGGAGCTATACCCTTTACGTAAAAGATGCACATGGTTGCGTAAAACAAGTCAATCAAGATTTATCTCAGCCTCTTGTTATTAAAGTGAGCGTAAGCGTTAGTAAAAATGTCTCCTGTTTTGAAGGCAATGATGGGGAACTCATCGCAAGTAGTGAAGGAGGGGTAAAACCTTATTTATATGCCATTGATTCCGTCAATTTTACGGACAACCCTACCTTTAAAGGACTGCAAGCGAAGCGTTTTGTTATCAGCGTGAAAGATTCTAATAATTGTATTCAGAAAGCCAACTCAATTGGTATTTCTGAACCTCCTTTGTTAGTACCAAGTGTTGTATCACAAACGGATGTCTCTTGCTTTGGTGGCATTGATGGAAAGGTAAATACCAACGCTTCGGGAGGTACAGCACCCTATCTTTATACGCTCAATGAAATAGCCTTTGATACAGTCAGAACATTCAAAGACTTGAAAAAACAAGTTTATACCTTATCGGTAAAGGATGCCAAGGGCTGTATTAAAACGATACCCATCAATATCAATCAACCTGATGAACTTGTCATCAAAGCGATCTATCAAGACACGATTCCTTGCTTTAAGGATGTCAAAGGGATTGCTCTCATCAAGGCATTTGGAGGAACAGCCCAATACGTTTATTCTAAAAACGGCACTGATTTTTTAACCGATAGTACCTTCAGCAGTTTAGCCGCAGGAGACTATACTTTTTACGTAAAAGATGCCCATCAGTGTCAAAAGAAAACGGAGTTAAAAGTTACCGAACCTGCACTCTTAGAATTGACCTTAGTGAAGGCTACAAACCCTTTATGTCTGGGGGATGCAAATGGGAAAATAGAAGTATTAGCCAAGGGAGGAAATTCAGGATATAATTATGTCTTGGATAACTCTATTAAAAATAACCAAGGACTTTTTAGCAATCTCACGCAAGACAAATACGCTTTATTGGTCATCGACAGAAAAAATTGTAAACAAACAATTCCTCCTGTTGAACTTGTTTGGCCCAAAGCTTTAAGTTTTAAACCAACCATAGAAGAGGTTAAATGTGTCGGAGATAAAAACGGTAAAATAACGCTTAATGTTTCTGGAGGAACTTTACCTTATACCGTAAATACACCTGCTACAAGTAATGATTTTACCGATGATTTCACATTTTTTAACCTGCCAGCAGGAACATATAAATACAATATTACTGACAGAAATGGCTGTCAATTGAGTATTCCTATAAAATTAGCTGAACCACAATCTTTAAATCCTATTGTTTTTGATGCCCCAAAGGAAGTTTGCATTGGACAAATCGTAAGCTTGGATGCGAAAAATCCTAATCGAACGACACAATGGTATCGTAATGGAAAGGCATTAAGTACCGAACAAATCATAGAAATTTCAGAACCCGATGAATACTCTGTTTCGGTGAAGAACCTTACGGGATGTGAGGTGACGGG
>JAAFIU010000316.1 GCA_013298805.1 Cytophagales bacterium
CGCCACAAAATACGCTTGTTTCTAATAATACAGATACACCAATACAGCCCGTTGTTGACCCCGTTATTAGTCCACAAAAGACGGATAAACCCGTTTTAGTAAGTCTAACTACTACGTCAATTCAGTTCCAAAATATCGTAAATGGTTGTACTTTAATGCTGTTTGAAAATAATGTATTTATCAATCAAACCACTATTTCAAACGGTAATTATTGGAACGGATTAACGCTAAGAATTGGGGCTTATTATGGCATTATTGCTAAGGCAAACGGAAAATTAAATTCTGATATTTCAAATCAAATTGTTTGTCAGGGCGTGATAAATCCGCCCGTGGTGGATGGAACAACAACAGGGACAAACGAAATAGCAGATATTTCTTTTAGCGTTCCCGTTCATTTGAACGAAATTGATTTAAGATTTTTGACTGATTTTGATATTCCATTACACCCGAACCCACGATTCCAGAACCAAAGAATATTTGAGACTATGATAACGGGCCCGTTTTGGATGCAACAGTCAGGAGTTGGAAATATTTTCAAAAAGGGCGTTACATCGGTAGATTATAGAATGCTTACAGGCGGTACAGAATACCAAGATGCACCGTATAATCGCAACTTTAAAAGCCCCGTCGATATTAGAAAAATATCATGGAATGATTATGCACAAAATTACGATAGATTGAACCTTGGTACAGAAGATGATGCCAACGCCTTTAATTCGGTGGATTATTCGTTTTATTCTGATATTACCAACAATTTTAAATACAACGTTCCGCAAATTTTTGACGGTAACGCATCGCCACTTTTTAACGGGCGTATTGTTTTGAGTGACATTGAAAACGGTTCTATAAATCTAAAAAATAGTAATAGACAAGCGTATGTAAATCGTATGGTTGCTATTACGCAAGCATACTTGGACGGTGTGGGACAAAACACGCTCGTGTCCCACATGTACCAATCTTTACCAAAACAGGATGCAGGTTTTGGAATTACTAAGGCTATGTATTCAGAGGGGGCGGATAGTTCTTGGACAATGACAGCAAACGAAACAGGTCAAAATTTTCCTGCAAATTTGAGGGGCAAAAGCCTTGCAACTTTAGATAATAGGTTTGCGTCTTGTTTTGAATATTACCCTCCTTACGAAACGTTTTTAAATGAAGATGTACAGTTGTACAATGTAAACAATGAACCGCTAAAAGACTATAACGGGAACACATTGCCCCCTCTTAGTCATTTTGGAAACATTCAGTTAAGCCACGCATTACCCAACTTCAAACACTCGCAGTTACATTGGGCAGCACATTTAGCAGCAGGATTGGGAATTAATAGACGTTTGTTGCCACGTGAACGGTTTTTGATATGTCAAGCTAATAATTGGAATATGCAGTATTACTTTAATAATTATGCAGGACAACCGCCACACGCTACGATTAAGCAAATTAACGACGGAAACGAGCGTTACCCAATGCCTAATTATATGGTTCAAGGCATGGTTTGTATCTCATTATTTAGTAACGCTATTTACGAGCATTGGGATTCACCAATTCCAGTAGGTAACTATGCTGATAGGTCACAAGGTGAATATCGTGGAATATATCCTGACCCAACCCCTGCACGGATTGACTACAAAACCGTTTCAGCACAGCAAGCAATGGTGAAACGGATTGCTACGGGGTCAGTCGTAATTAACGGAACAACGCACACGTTGGCGGAAATGATAGATGGTACAGAGACGTATTTGTTAGAAAATATCGTGGTCAATTACTTGACCGTGGCAGGGTTTACAACTCCACAAAAAATCTATCCTACCGATTGGATGGAACACGAATTGAGTCCAGTAATGGCAATCGTGAACGTGGCAAAAAGATTGATTGCTATTTGGGGTACAATTGCTTACAACGGTTCAAATGAACCCCGTGAAGTTGAGGTTCATTACACGGATAACGGCTTTAATTTTGTCCAAAGGGTGACATTGCAACCTAACAAAAATTCAATCTTTATTTTCAGTCTTGACCGTCCAGTTAGTAACTAAATACAATTTTTAATCATAAAATCATGGAACATCATTCGAGAAAATACATTATAGGGGGCGTATTATTAGCAATTATTATTTACGTGATTTATTGTATTGACAAGAACAAAAAGGATTTAGAAGTAAAGAAATTACTCCTAAATTCCGATAACACCAACGCCCAAAATATCACATTGGTACTTGTCAATAAAACGGTAAACGCTCCGATTATTTCAACGCCAAATAGCTATCTGTACGAAGGTGTTACGGGAACGCTCACAGCAACCAATATCACAGGTGTTTGTAAGTGGTTCAAAAACGGGGTTTTTGTTGCTGACGGTTCAACATTATTAATTGATAGTCCCGTAATGTATGATGTTTATACAGCCCGTTGTGTGGTGGATGGTACAACGTCTTTAGATTCCAATATGGTAGGCGTAAGACCTGCACCAATATTGCCCCCTGACGTGGTAGTCGTGAATAATCCTGACGAAGTAACGCCCGCATAATTTTACCTTAAAAATTACTTAAATGAAAACATTATTAAGAGTGTTAGCGGATATTTTTACGGGGGGCGTTTTGATGGTTTTTAACATCATTTTCTTTATTGCCGTTCTTGTATGTTCTTATTTGGCTTTTGATTATTTCGTGATACATCATCCCGTCAATATCAGAACCAACGAAACTATTTACATTACGATTCCTGACAGTTCAAACATTAAACCAAAATAAAAATGAAGCCATACAGCCAATACAACGAAATGAGTGCTGGAGAAAAAATTATCTTTTGGTGGTCATATTGCCGTGAAGATAAAGTATTAGAAATACTTAACGAATATCTTACGGCAGAATTAACCAAGTAGTTATTAAAAAAAACAGATTAAAATATTGATAATGGAAACGACAACTAACCACGATAAAACAGCCTTAATAATCTTCGTTATTTTATGTTTGGGCGTGATGTTGTGGTTAAAGTTGACGGATTTAGAAAAGAAAATAATTGCTAACAAACCTGCTGATATGTCTAATTTAGAGAAAAGAGTAGTGGAGTTAGAGGATTGTTTTGAGGAAATTTGACAAGCAGCATTCTAACAATTAAACACAATACAACACAATGAAAGTTTTAAAGAAACAGTATCTTCGTTTAGCTGACCAACAAGAATTACTAAACGGTAAAGTTGGCGAAATCGTTACAGCGGATGTTATCAAGCCGTATTTAGATTTATTAGATACAAAACTTGATAATTCACAAGTTCAATTACTTGTGAATGCACTTGAAAATAAACTACTCAACGGGGTGGGAATGGACGGTGACACTTTAAGCGAGTTGTACGACAAAATTACAGCCCTTAAAGACTTGTCGAGTGCTGACGTTACGGGCATTATGCAAGCCTTGGCGTTAAAGGCAGATGAAAATTCCGTGGCTCAACGTTTGGCAGAAAAAGCGGATAAAATAGCAACGCAAACGGCTTTAGACGCTAAGGCAGATAAAACCGCAATGCAAACGGCTTTAGACGCAAAAGCAGATGAGAGTACAGTAGTTGAGCGTTTGGCAACGAAAGCGGATGCAGTAGCAACAGCGGAAGCAATTGCAACAAAATTGACTGAAACGCAAGTAACGGCAATTGCAACACAAAAGGCTCAAGAAGTTGAAAACAGGATTTTAGATTCTGTTAGTATCGACGGAAACAGCCTTAAAAAGCTAAAAGCATTGCTTGACCAAGCGGCAACAATGTCAGAAAATGATAAAACCCAAATTGTCGAGTCTTTAGCCTTGAAGTTGGATAAAACGGTATTTTATTCAATCTTTTCAGAATTTACGGCAAAAGATGGTAGTACGCAATATGACGTTAATTTCGGGAATGTTAGAAACTTTATTGCCCAATACGTTGAGACTGACGAGTTAGTTTTGAAATCTTTGAAAGATGCCACTAAGCAAGAAACAGCAGTGTCTTTACAAGGTGACATTTTAGGGGGTAATTCTAAAATGTTAATGATAGGGTCCAACTTTGACGGTAGTATTAAAGGTATGGGACTTGCACCGTTTTTGGCTTTTGTTGCTAATAATTCAGATTCAGCAGTAGCACAAGTTTTAAAAGACTTAACTACACGCTTAGAGACGATTGAAAATTATTTTGAGGAAGAATAGTATTCTTAAAAACTTGTTTGATAGGGGGGGAAGTTCCCCCCTATTTTTTTGACCAATAAACAAATAAACACATGGAATCAATCGAAATGTTAGAACAAGACATAATTGAGAAATTTGCTGAAATAAACAAAATGGCACAGCAAGTTTTTGAAGAAGGTTATCTTGCTTTAGAACCATTTTTGCAAGCCAAACAAAACGAACTAACCCAAATACTCATTAAAATAGACAATGCAAAAAATGCGTTAGGGTAGTCAAATTTTCATAAACGATTTTAACAACAAAACAATAAAATGGGAATTTTTAGAATTTTAAGACCGTCCGACGATAACAGTTCAGGTGTCGTAATGGGACATATAATCAGAGTTTACAATGCAGGAACAAGCGTAATCGTTGGGGAATATGCACCTGCTTTAGCAAGCCCAATTACAAGCCCCTCATTGAGTTATGATGTAACGATAGCAGACGGAACGTATGACATTGAGTATATCAATCCTAACTTGATTGATTCAATTATTCAACCACGTATTTATAGCTATGTTGCAGCAACAGGGTACAGCTATACAGATTTAGTTAGTACAGCTATTTCTTTAAATGCAGGGCAAAAAAACAAGTTTACAAACGTTGTTGTTGGCTCGGTGGATAAAGTGTATTTAGATTCTGCTAACCGTAGAAT
>JAAFIU010000034.1 GCA_013298805.1 Cytophagales bacterium
TTTCAAAGCACTTTTAGTGAGGTTTGAATTCTCAGTCAAAAATTGGGTTGCGTTGCATTTTATCGCATTCTCAGTCATTTTTTTACGTAAAATCAATAAAAAAATAAAAGTTTAAACAGCTTCTATGATAAAACCAGTCCCTCAACAACAAAAAAAGCGACCTCAAACTGAAGTCGCTTTTATCCACAAACAACAAACTCTAATCACTCTATTTTAATTTGCGTCCACCCCAAATCATTCCTAATGAGGCAATGCCTACTAAGGTGATTGAATTCACAGGCATCAAAATCGCCGCTACGACTGGCGAAAGTGTCCCTTGAATGGCAAACGTCAAACCAATGCAATTATACATTAATGAAAACATATAACTAAACTTAATTAATCTTAATCCAAAATCACTGTAATTCAAATACTTAGGCAAATTACTCAATTGTTCTGCTCTCAAAATAGCATCGCTCATGGGAGTAAAATTGAGCGTATCATCCGTTATGGCAATCCCCACGTCGGCTTGTTTTAACGCTCCTGCATCATTCAAACCATCCCCAATCATAATTACTTTTTTACCTTCGTTTTGTAATTTTTTGATAAACGATAATTTATCCTGTGGACTACAATTGAAATACAAGTTTTCTTTTTTTGAAAAATACTTTTCAAGGTTTAAACGCTCCGCTTCATTATCTCCCGAAAGCAAATAAGTTTGATACTTTTTATTCAATTCGGCAATCGTATTTTCGATGCCATTTCGATAAAAATTAGGCATGGCAAAATAGCCTAAATAATGAGTATTGATAGAAATATGAGCTACAGAAGCCTCCGCATTTTGCTGACTAACAAGCTCTGCTGAAAGCCCTAAAAATTTACTTGACCCTAATTTTAATAATAATCCGTCTATTGTTCCTTCAATGCCTTTTCCTTCAATTTCACGGAAATTATCAACCACTGAATAATCATTTTGAGAAACTAAATGCTTGATTTTCTGAGCAATTGGGTGGGATGAATTCCGAACCAATGAAGCAATCATTTGCTCTTCAAAACTTGTTAGTTTACGACTACCATAAAATTGTGGTTTTGAGCCTTCAGCGGTTGTTAATGTACCTGTTTTATCAAAAACGATGGTATCACAATTTGCCATTTGTTCAATTACTTCGCCATTTTTGAGGTAAAAATGTTGCTTTCCTAAAAGGCGTAAACCATTCCCCAAAGCAAAAGGATAACTCAACGACAATGTACATGGACAAGCAATAATCAAAACAGCAGTAAAGGCATTTAGCATTTTACTTGGGTCTTGCAAATACCAATACAAAGCCACCGAAAATGCCAACGTCAACACACCAAAAGTGAAATATTTCCCTACGGCATTCGAGAAGGTCTTTATCCGACTATCTTGTTCTTTTTGGAATGTATCGTTGTTCCAAAGTTGGGTCAAATAACTTTGAGAAACTTCTTTCAAAACCTCCATTTCAATCGTCCCTCCTACTTGTCGCCCACCAGCGTACAAGAAATCGCCCAATTGTTTTTCTTCCAAAGCAGATTCGCCCGTTACGAAACTATAATCAATTTGGGCATTACCTTTGTACAACATAGAATCAGCAGGTATTAACTCGCCATTTCTCACTAAAATTTTATCGCCTTTTTTCAAGTCACTAATCGAAACGGCATCTTCTTTTCCAAACAATAATCGAGTGACTGCTAACGGAAAATACGATTTATAATCACGCTCGAAAGACAGGAAACTATACGTTTTTTGCTGAAACCATTTTCCAATTAATAAGAAGAAAACTAAGCCCGTCAGAGAGTCAAAATAGCCTGCTCCATTATTGAAAATAACTTCGTAAACTCCTCGACAAAACGCTACGAGAATACTCAACAAAATCGGGAAATCAATATTAATAATTCCTTTTCGCAAGCTCTTATAAACTGATTCAAAATAGCCAGAAGCAGAATAAAACACCACTGGAATTGCCAAAATGATGTTTAAATAGCCAAATAGGTTTTTGTAGGTGGCATCTTGCAATCCCAAATATTCAGGAAAACTAAAAAGCATGATATTTCCCGCACAAAACCCCGCAACGCCCAATTGTGTGAGTAATTTACGATAAGTCGGTTTCTGCTTTTCCTTCACCACATCGCTCAGCGACATCATGGGTTCGTAGCCCAAAGAGGTCAGTAATTCGGCAACTTGGCGGAAGGTTATGTCTTTGTGCTGAAAGGTAACACTTACTTGTTTCTTCAAAAAATCGACTTGCGAACGCACGATTGTGGGATGCAAACGGTACAAATTTTCGAGTAAATACAAACATGAGCTACAATGGATTGAAGGTATATAAAAAGTAACTTTAGCAATACTATCATTCTGAAAATCAAGCAAATCATTAGCAATAACGGCATTATCTAAAAAGGCAAACTGACCAATTTGTGGTGAATTCCCACCCATTTTCTCCAAATCATAATACTGACAAAGATTATTTTCTTCTAAGATTTGATAAACCGTTTTACAACCATTACAACAAAAATATTTTTCGTCGATATGAATATGGTCATCTGGACATTCTATTCCACAATGAAAACAAAGCTGGGTGGTATCGGTAGTTGTGGCTGTCATTTTTATTATAACCTCACCCGTGCGGCTAATGTCATTAAGTTAAAGAGCTTGAATTAAGAATTCTGAACAACGAATGTAGATTTTAGAAGTTTTGCGGAGGATATTTCACTTCTTCATTCCTTATTCTGAATTCTGACTTGTTGTCTTAACTTACTAACTGCACCTACGGTACGGGTGAAATCTTTCATTTATTTCCCATCAAAGTTCACTACCTAATCCTCCCAATACCATGATGAATATTCCTGTACAAACTGATAAAAGTCATGTTTTCATCTATGTTTCCTCATGTGGAGAAGCGGCTTTTCTTGTGAATTTTGGTATATCAATTTTAAAAAACTATTGCATGAAAACGATACTATTCCCAACGGATTTTAGCACCAACGCCATTCACGCATCACAGTATGCAGGTATGTTGGCAAGACGCTTGAATACTAAAGTGGTCTTACTAAATGTATATTCAGTTCCAACTGTATCAGAATACCAATTGCCGTATGAAATCGAGAATTTCATCATGCAAAACAGAAAAGACGCTGAAAAGAATTTACAAGATTTTACGGCAAAATTCATCGAAACCACCAGTTTAGCACCCGACCGAATCACTCAAATGGTTGAATATGGTTTTGTGGGTGACAAAATCAACGAAATAGCCAAACTAATTGAGGCTGATTGTATTGTAATGGGAACAAAAGGGGCAAGTAACGCCATTGATAAATGGCTCGGAACACACTCGCAAAAAGTGATGAAAAATGCCCCTTGTCCAGTTTGGATTGTACCAGAAGATGCTGCTATCAATTATCCTCAAAATATTTTGTATGCCGCTGACTTTAAGGAAGATGAGATATTAGCGACACAGAAAGTCCTACAATTCTCAAAACCATTAGAGGCTACTTGTAGAGTAATTCACATACATGATTATTTTGAGCTGGACGTTAGTCATGGAGTAAGAGATATGGTTCATTTATTAGAAGATGAATTTGAAAATGAGGACGTTACGGTTGGTCACGTTGACCGTGCAGACATCATTGAGGGCTTAGAAACCTACATCCGTACTCATAAACCTGATGTATTGGCATTAGCAATTCACGAAAAATCTTTTTTGAGTAAAATATTTGATGTCAGCGTTACCAAACATTTTGTACAAGAAGCTAAGTTGCCAATTCTGACTTTTAGAAAGTAATTTAATCAATCAATAGGGATTAGAAGTTGGAGATTAGTTATTAGTGGTTAATTATTGGCTTTTAACTTATTCACCTAAATCCTAAATCTTGCCTCCTTATTAAAGATAACGCATCAGTTTTAACTCAAATAAAGCTATGAAAACGATTTTATTTCCGACTGATTTTAGTAAAAATGCCTCTCACGCAGCAGAATATGCGGGGATGTTAGCAAAAATATATAATGCTAATATCGTTTTACTGAATTCTTTTTTCATTCCTTTAGTACCTGAAAGTCCCATGTCCTTTGAGGCTCAAAGTGTCATAGAAAGTACCGAAAAGGATGCTATTGGAGATTTAGAAAGGTTTGCTTCTGAATTAATTTCCAAAGCTCATCTTCATCCAACAAGAGTTTCGCAAAAAGTGGTTTATGGTTTTCCTGCGGAGAAAATTATAGAAGTTGCCAACGAAATAAATGCGGATATGATTGTGATGGGTACAAAAGGAGCGTCCAATATTCTGAACAAATGGTTGGGAACTAATGCCCAAAAAGTGATGAAAGAAGCCATTTGCCCCGTTTGGATTATTCCTTCTCACACTTACATCGTGCATCCTAAGAAAATCATGTATGCGGCTGATTTTAAAGAAGATGAAGCGACTGCAACACAACGATTCTTGGATATTGTTAAACCCTTAGAAGCAGTCAACAAAGTCATTCACATCAATGATTTCTTTGAAAAAAATACGGAAAGTATCGTTCGTGAAAAGGTGAGTGATTTAAGGGGTGAGTTTAAAGAAGAAAATGTCCTTATCAGAAATATAAAAAGGGAAGACGTAATTGAAGGTTTAGAAACGTACATCGATTCTTACAAACCTAATGTGTTAGCGTTGGCTGTTCATGACAAATCTTTCTTGGAAAAAATCTTTGACACCAGCGTAACCAAACACTTTGTTCAAGAAGCACAATTACCCATTTTGACTTTTAGAAAATAGGTTCTTTTAGGTTTTAGGGGTTGGGATTTAGTTGTTAGGGGAGTTTCCAGCTACTAACCACCAAAACCTAACTCCTAAAACCTCTAATCCCCACAAACAAAACCTTCATTCTTATGACTCTGACATCGGTAAATGATATTATGGATAACACAAAAATTCTTCAATTAATCAATGAAAGAATGGAAAATGTTAGCCTCAAAAACCCAGTCAATAATTGGGAAATGAACCATGAGTTAATCGGACTAATTCTGGAGTTATACAACGATGATGAAGATTTTGTGTATGAAAAATTGCAGAAATTTTCGATTGACGATATTCTAAATTATTTACAGGCAACTCATCAGTACTATCTTGAGAAAAAACTTCCAGAAATTGAGCAATCAATGCTCCATATTTACTCAAAATACGCTGAAAGTCACCAACTATTGACCAGCTTAACCGTTTTTTTTAACGATTACAAAAACCAATTGATTGCTCACATTCGGATGGAAGAACGTTATCTTTTTCCCTATATCAGACGAATGCTTTTGGCATCAAAAACAAAAACGGTTTGTGCCAAAAATTTATCCATTGACCCATTTTTTTCTATCAAAAAATTCATTGCCAGTCACTTACCGATTGAAGATGAATTAAAGCAAGTATCCAAAATTATCAAACAATATTCGGGAGATGAAGCGATTCCTTTACCCTTCAAAATTTTCCTAAATCAAGTTGACCTTTTTGAAATTGAATTACGGAAACATGCTATTATCGAAGACCATGTTTTAGTCCCGATGGTAGTGGAATTGGAAAATAAATTAAAAGTGTAGTTAGGGGTTAGGAAAAAACAAGCCACTCATAATCAATCACTTATGCACAAAAAAATATCATTTCAACTTATATAAATATTTAAGCATTCTTAAAACAATTAAAATCAACAATATTAAAATTATGAAAGATACCATTTCGCACTTACACGTAATGTGTAAAGATTGGCTAAGAGAGTTAGATTTTTACAAAACTGAAATCCCATTTTTCAAGAAAAGATTAGAAGAAGTTTCTGCAAAAAACACGTCAAAAGATGTTAAAGTGGAAGTTGAGCATTTTGAAAATAAATTTTACATCATGAATCTTCACTTAGATGAATTGCTGCACGATGTAAAATTAAAAGAAGAATCCTTAATCCAAAATGCCATTGAGCAACCCAAGTACATCAATGTAAAAATGATTGAAACGGACGACAATTTAGAAGATTTGATGGAATTTACCGCAACGGATTTTAAAGATACGAAGAAAGAATTTTATCAATTTTTATCGAAGTATTTATAAGAGGTGTTAGTTATTAGAGATTAGGTTTTAGAAGACTATAATCCAGATAAAAGCCGATAATACAGATTTTAAACATCTGCATTATCGGCTTTTGATATTTTAGAATACAAATTAGCATTGCTAAATGTTACTAAAACCTAACAACTATCTAAACAACATTATCAATCTCAAAAGGTAAAGTTCTTACACGCTTACCCGTCAAGTTGAAAATAGCATTACATAATGCTGGAGCAATTGGTGGCAAACCTGGTTCGCCAACTCCACCTGGAGCTTCTGAATTCTCAATAATATGCACTTCTACTTTTGGCATTTCATTGATTCTCAAGACATTGTATTGATGAAAATTCGTTTGTTCAGCTTGTCCATCTTTGAAAGTCATTCCGTTTTTAATGGCTGCCGTTAATCCCATCACAATATTTCCTTCGGTTTGAGCTTTGATATTATCTGGATTTACCGTCATTCCGCAATCAATTACCGAAACCACTTTATCAATTTTAGCACCTTTCCCATCTTTAGAAACCGTGATGGCATGAGCCACAATTGTTCCGAACGAACGAGCAACGGCAATACCAATCGCCTGACCATTAGGAAGTTTAGCGTGATAATTTGACTTTTTTGCTAAAACTTGTAAAACTCTTGTAAATCGTGGAGATTCAGCCAACATATCCAAACGGAAAGCTAATGGGTCGATTTTAGCCGCATGAGCCAACTCATCTATAAAACTCTCCTGACCAAAAGCAGTCGTTGAAGAATAAACCGAACGCCACCATAAAATTGGAATATCAGTTTTGGCTAAATGAAAACTCAATTTACGACTACCAAAATCATACGGACTGTCTTCAACATTTGCCGTTTCAGAAGCCCAATCATCGGGCGTATTTTTTAATGGATTCCCAAAAACTTGATGTTGAATGGAAGCCCCTACAATTTTGTGATTATGAGCCACAACCGAACCTTTGGCATCAATTCCACCTTCCATTACTGACAACATTCCAGGGCGGTAAGGTCCTTGTGCAGTATCATCTTCACGAGTCCAAATTAATTTTATGGGTGCATTTACCTGCTTAGAGATATGCAAAGCTTCCATTACATAGTCGTAATACGCTCTTCTACCAAACGCACCACCCATAAACGGAACATTCACTTTCACATTTTCGGGTTTGATTTTTAGATATCGTGCCACTTCAGGAATCAATCCATCAGGGCCTTGCGTTGGAGCCCATAATTCAACTTTATCCCCTTGTACCCAAACTGTTGCGTTTTGGGGTTCCATTGGAGCATGAGCCAAAAATGGTGTTTGGTAAGATGCTTCTAATTTTTGGGTTGCTCCCGAAAATTCTTTCGCAAAATCTCCTTTGGTATCATCTTTGTAAACTTCACCTGCTGTTTTTCCTAATTCTTGGAGATTAGCAAAATACACATCGCTCGAAATTTTATCAGAACCTTCACTATCCCATTTAATTTTCAAGGCTTTGCGACCTTTAGCGGCTACCCAATAATTATCGGCAACAACTGCTACGGCTTCCACCGTTCTATGAGGCATTTTTCGTTCAGTTTTCACCACGAACTTCACGCCTTTAATTTTCATAGCTTCAGCACCATCAAAACTTGCGACTTTTCCAAGCATAGTAGGCGAATGTTCAATAGTAGCATATAACATTCCCGGTACTACGGCATCTAAACCAAAAACTGCCGTTCCGTTCACTTTAGAAGGAATTTCTGGACGTGGAACTGATTTTCCTAATAATTTAAAATCCTTGGCATCTTTCAATTTTGGTTCTTTCGGAACTTCCAATTTTGAGGCTTCTTCCACCAATTCTCCGTAAGTAAACGACTTATTAGTAGGCTTATGAAACACCTTTGCCTTTTCTGCATAACATTCATTTACAGGTACTTGCCATTTTTTAGCGGCTGCTGTAATCAACATTTCACGCACGGCAGCCCCTGCGGTACGCATGGGTGTCCAACGAGTTCGGATTGATGAAGAACCACCCGAAAGTTGCGAGCCATATTTGCCCTGTCCGTCTGTATTTCGGATTTCAACTTGGTCAAGGGTAACTTCTAATTCCTCCGCCAAAAGCAACGGAAGTGATTGATACGTACCTTGTCCCATATCAGGACGAGCGTTAAAAAGCGTAATTTTTCCCGCATCATTGATTAAAATATACGGATTTAATTCAAGCCCTAAAGCGGCTGCGTTGGTAGTATCAATTTTATGAACGATTGTTTCTGTTTTACCAAAAGATGGTAACGAAAAACCGATTGCCAACAAAGATGTGGCTTTTATAAAGTCTCTGCGAGTATTCATTTATTTTCTTCCTGAGCGTTTAACATAATTTCTTTAAACTCAATCATTACTTTATCCATGTATGGATTATCTGTTCGCATAATTAAAGATGTATAAATATAAACTTCTTTAACATCTCTAATGGTCATATCCAATTTCATAAAATCAATACCTTTATGATGATGAAACCATGTATTAAATTTACGAAAACGAATAGCTTGTTTATTATCGGATGAATCACAGATATAGACTACAATATTTTTATTTTCACGAAAAAATTCCTTAAAAATTAAAGCAATTGTATCAGGTATTTTTTTATCAAGAGGAGGTGTCTTACCTGTATTATTTTCAAGAACTGCCACAACAAATTCATGGGTATAGTCTGCATAATTAGGATTGGACTCCCACAAATAACCTGATGGAACAAACTTTACTTCATAAGTTACCCCTGCATCTGTCTCAAATAGGAAAATATTGTTATCACTTCCTACCAATCTAAAATCATAGGCTTCATTTAAAGGTTTTCTTTCCACTGTCTAATAATGATGAGCCAAAACTCTTTTACGATAGTTACTCTCACGTAATTCCTTTACAACAGCCTGCATTTCGTTACTATTTTGATAATCTTCTACTGCCTGAGCTTGCATCTGTTTTTTATTCTCTATCATATAATGCAATAGAGCTATTCCTTTCAGTTTTTTTCTTTCTTGTATTTCCATGATGATTTATTGTTTACTTCCCAGTAGAATTACCAGCATCTTTCATCAATTCAGCCGCACGGTGAATAGCTTGACGAATGCGTGGGTACGTTCCACAACGACAAATATTTCCCGACATTGCTACGTCAATATCATCATCGGTTGGATTTACTTTTTCTTTCAATAAAGCCACTGCTGACATGATTTGTCCAGATTGACAATAGCCACATTGAGGAACTTGAGCCTCAATCCATGCTTTTTGTACGGCGTGGTCGGTATTGGTTGAAATTCCTTCGATGGTTGTGATTTTATTGGTTGCCTTCAACGTTGAAATTGGCGTTGAACATGAGCGTACAGGTTGTCCATCAAGATGAACCGTACAAGCTCCACAAAGAGCCATTCCACAACCGAATTTTGTTCCTTTCAAGCCTACAGCATCACGAATTACCCACAAAAGTGGCGTGTCAGCGTCGGCTTCTACATTATACTTTTTCCCGTTTACGGTAAGATTATATTTTGCCATTTTTATATCTTTTTAGTTTGTCTTAACAGTTTGTTTTTCAAGCGATTGGTTTACTCAATAAAAGTAAAAAATAAACTCCTTTGTTCAAAATTTCTTGTGATGGGTTATCATCTACCATTCAGGCGTAACACCTCCACGGACACGTGAATTAAGTGAAAGTCGGATGGCAAATTGGGTATTTTTGAAGGTGTTATCAGCCATTGGAATACCTAAGCTATTATAATTAAAAACGGCTTCTACCCGTAAAATTCGAGCAATTCCGTCTATTCCATAACCAAATTCAACGTTATGAATCTTATTATTTGCAGTATATAAATAGTTAAAAAACAATTCTTCTCGTAAACCCAAACGACGAATTTGCGGCAATTGGGTCAAAGCAAATTTCCGCAACCCTACCATAGTCATAACATCAATATACGCTCCATTGGTTGAGTAATAATATTGGTCAATCAATTTCTTACTTACTCCCCAAATATAATTATCATAAAAACCAACCAAACGGTGCGTAGTAATGGCATCGCCAATAGAAATCATGTTATTGTTTCCATTAAAATGTTTGTAGTCAGCGAAGGTCATGTTTTTAGCACTCAAAAATGTTCCTGCTTGTGCGATATAATTGAAATTGGTATTGATGCTCAACGGGAAATTATGCGTAATGCCCAACTCTATCGTATGAAAATCCATCTGACTATTAAACAGTTGCGGAATTGCTCCACGATATTTAAACGTAATTAAGGGCGACGAAGCAAAATCAACCGAGCGAATATTATTTCGGTATTGTTTCTTCAAAAATGGACGATAATTGAGCTGAAAACTGGCAATTACAGCATCATTAGTCTTGAACTGAGTCGCTCCAATTTCTTGATTTACAGGGAAATTGGGCGTGTAGGGCACATCACCATAATTAATCCAGTTGTAATCTGTTGTATTTTCGAGGGCATATCGTCTTGCCCATTCCAAAGATGATTTTATGCCTAAAGTATTAGAAAAACGGTCATTGAAACTAATATTTACAAACTCTTTTTCGTAGATTTTTACGTTGTTCTTTTTCAATAATAGTGTTGCCAAAGAGTTTAAATCAAAGGCAATTGGGGTATCAACATTATACTGAGACACAAATTTTCCACCCGAAATACTAAAATCTTCTTTTTGGGTTTTCCAACGAATTTTCACCATTCCCGTTGAATGCCGTTGAGTGTAAGAATACCGCCAAGTAGGGTCAATTTCCCACCAATCATAACGGTTTTTGCGGTATCTGAATATTGCTCCTGTATTATGCACGAAGCCTTCAACGGTGTTGAAGTTAAAATCTAACAAAGGAGCTTTGTAGTATATTTCGTAAGGATAATAACCTCGGTGGGTACTTCCCCAAAAGTACGAACGGCTGAATAATACGCTTCCAATTCCAAATTTTTGATTGGCTTGTCGATACGTTGAAAATTCATCTGGCTGTGGAGGAAGGGTATTTTTATTTCTACCAGAAATAGGCAAATCTGGCGTAAAAACTTGAAAATCAGAATCATTTTTAATATTACTCCAAAAATTATTAACACGTTTATCTGCTTCCTGTGAAACTTCTATTTTATCATAACGCTTCAACCCAGAGGCAATATTAGCATCGCTCCATTGGCTCCGAAGATTCGTTCCCATTGCCGACATCACTTGTTTGAATTGCTGAACTTCAAAATTTCGTTCCTGTACATTTACAATTTCATGGAAAGTATTTTCAGCAGGTCGTTCAAGTTTTTGAGCGTATTCTACACTAATTTTTCGATAATTACCAACCTTTGCCAAGTAGTGATATTCACCTTCAAAACCCATCACACTACCCGAAGTTTTAATGCTAATTATCTGCGGCAACCATTGATTTAAATGGTAAGAATATTGGATTTGGAAATGATAATCAATCGCATAATTACGTACTTTTAAATCCAGATTTTGAATCGAAAAATCTTTGTCTGTAATGGTGATTTCTCCACTAAAAACCTTTTCATCGTTTCTATGCTTGGGGGTAACTTTTATTTGAAAAAACTTTACGCCTTCTTTTTCATAAGTATTTAATAACAGAAAACTATAATAATGAAAAGCTTTGGGACACAACGGCGAAATTGCTCCTGTTCCTAAAACTGCTTTATAAAAATTGGGATTCACTAATTTATCTGGTCGTCCTTCTGCTTTATAATTATTCCTTATTGCTTGATAATCAAACCAATAATCATTACTATTATTCACAGAAAACTTAGCAAAAGATTCTGATTGATAGGTTAAACCCTCTTCTACGCCCTCATTTACCAAAAGAGACTTCCAAACATTAGGAATTCGTGTCCACTTACCCGAGTTTTGAATAAAGGTTTCTGCCTGATAATTAGCGTAAGATTTATCGTGCGAGGGAGCAGACGAAATAGCCTTCTGAATAATCCTCGAAACTTGAACAGAATCTTCAAAGACTTTATCAACAGCCAATGAATCAGAGGCATAACATAACAGTATAAGCAATAAAAATCGTTGAAGCATCTTTTAGTTTTTGTTTCAGTTTCGGAGTACAATAGGCGGGAGTTGTAAAAGATTACAAAATTACAAACAATCTTTGAGAGTATTATTTTGTAAGTATTAATTATTAGGAAACGGTCAATTAATATTCTTCGTTATTATAAATTCTAATCTGATTCTAATCTGAATTTCAAACCAGATATTAGAAAGATATGTTCTTTTGTTAATTCAAATAAATTTCATCAAAACTCTCAACTATGCAAGCTACTCAGTTAAGCCTTATTGTCAAGAAACTGACCGAGTTTTACGGAACTGAATTCGATAATTTTGCTAATCGTTCGGCTATCTCCGAAACAAAACAATATTCACCCTCGGATATTGACTCATTCATTAGCGATTTAATTGAAACAGCCCGAAAACAAAACTTCTTACTCGTTGAAAACTATATCAGTAAAGAAGAATTTAAGCAATTTATCCAAGAAAACGACCACCCTGTCATATTCTTCAACAATGATAATGTCGTTTTAGGAGGTAGACTACTCAAAAGTAAAAAGCCATTTTTCTATCAAATCTGTGATAATCAAGATTTTGAAGAGATTTCTGAAGATACGGCTTTTACTCCCAAATTAATTGCCAACAATCCCGACGAAAGTAAAAATGGCAAAGTGAGATTTCTTGGCGTTTATCCCCTCGAAAATATTACTACGAATGAACAAATTGAGCATTTGAGTCCGCTTCAAAGACTTTTCAAAATGCTCAGAAACGAGCGAAAAGACATTGGGTACATTTACATATATGCCATCGTCGTCGGAATCATTAGTTTATCCTTACCCCTTGGTATTCAAGCAATTATCGGTTTAGTTTCGGGAGGGTTGGCGTTTAGTTCAGTGTATGTTTTAATTGCTGTTGTCATCATTGGTGTGATTATTTCTGGTGTGATGCAGATTTATCAACTGACTTTGGTAGAAATTCTCCAACGAAGGGTTTTTACCAAAGCTGCCTTCGAGTTCACGTATAGAATTCCACGAGTAAAATCAGAAGCGTTATTAGGTTCTTACGCTCCCGAATTGATGAATCGTTTTTTTGATGTCATCAACGTTCAGAAAGCTCTTCCCAAAGTATTGATTGACATGACTGCCGCCGTCATTCAAATTCTTTTTGGTATTATTCTCCTTTCGCTTTATCACCCATATTTCATCGCATTTGGTTTTTTAACGATAACCATTGTTGTCATTGTGATTTATTACAATGCTCCAAAAGGCATGGAAACCAGTCTGGCAGAGTCAAAGTATAAATACAAAGTGGCTCAGTGGTTAGAGGATATTGCGAGAACGTTATACGCTTTCAAATCGGCAGGTTCTACCAATTTACCGATGCAAAAAATGGATTATTTGGTTAATAACTATCTAAAATACAGAAAGAAACACTACAAAGTTTTGCTGAATCTTTATGGCAATGCCGTATTTTTCAAGGCGTTTATTACAGGTTTATTATTGATTTTGGGAACAACTTTGGTAATTGACCGACAAATTTCTTTGGGACAATTTGTGGCTTCTGAAATTATCATCGTTTTGGTGGTAAACTCAGTTGAAAAACTGATTTCGGGAACGGAAACTGTTTTTGATTTATTAACTGCCATTGAAAAAATGGGTCATGTTACCGATTTACCTTTGGAACGTCAGCGTGGATTGAAAGTAAATTTTCACGAGCAAAATCAAGGTTTAGCCATCAAAATGCAAGATTTGAGTTATCGTTACGCAGACGGGACAAAGTATGTTTTGGAGAAATTAAATCTTGAAATAAAACCCAATGAAAGTATTTGTATTACGGGAACGAATGGCTCTGGAAAAGAAACTTTACTAAAAATTCTTTCTGCCATTTTTACCGATTTTGAAGGCTCAATTTCATATAATAATCTCTCTATCAGAGACATAGAGCTGGATTCTATTCGAAATGCTATTGAAAGGAATTTGGCAACTGACTTGATTTTTGATGGGACACTACTGGAAAATATTGTGATGGGACGAGCAAGTATTACCCTTTCTGATGTTCAGTGGGCTTTAGAGAGTCTCAATATGAATAATAATATTGGAGAACTTGGCGAAGGATTAACAACTCAAATGATTGCAGGAGGAAAACGTTTTTCTGAAAGTTTTATCGCTAAAATTTCAGTAGCTCGTTGTATCGTTGAAAAACCAAAATTATTAATGGTAACAGATATTTATCGAGAATTACACAAAGCTGAACGCATGAGTGCAATTGCATTTTTGACAGATAAATCAAATCCTTGGACGCTTTTGACTATTTCAAACGACCCCATGATTATGGCTGCCTGCGACCGTGTGATTGTTTTAAATGATGGTAAAATAACCCTCAATGGTAAATACAAAGATTTAATTAAAAACCCTCTTTTCCAAGAAGCGGTTGATTGATGATTGTCTCAAGTATTACGTACAAAGTATTGAGAATATGCAAGATTAAAACGAATAATCCTTTTTCTTAATACTTAATACTCAAGACTAAATACTAAAAAAATATGCTAAATATATCAAAACAGAGCGTTAATAAAGCCGTACATGAAAAGTACGAGCTACACTCGCTAAAAACCTTACATACGCCACGTTCGGCAGTAATTTTGCAAAGATGGCTTTTGGCAATTGGACTTGTTTTAGTAGCAACACTCTTTGTGCCGTGGCAACAAAACGTTAATGGGAAAGGTGACATTTCGGCACTTACGCCCACAGACCGTCCACAAAATATTCAAAATATTATTTCGGGAAGAATTGAAAAATGGCTCGTTCGTGAGGGTGATTTAGTCCAAGCTGGCGATACGCTTTTGGTTATTTCCGAAATGAAAGATGATTATTTTGACCCCAATTATCCAAAACGTTTGCAAGAACAATTAGTGGCAAAAGGTGATGCCATCAAAAGTTATCAATTAAAAATACAATCACTTGATAATCAAATTATTGCACTTCAAGAAAACAATAAATTCAGTTTACAGAAAGCTCGCAATAAAGTTCGTCAAGGATACGCAAAAGTAACATCTGACAGCACCGATGTTTTAGCTGAGCAAGTACAAGTGAACATTGCCCTCACTCGTTACGACCGTGGTGAAGACCAATACAAAAATGGCGGTTTAGTTTCATTGAGCGAACTGGAATCCAGAAAATTGAAGTTGCAAGAAGTACGAGCAAAGTTTATTTCAAATCAAAATAAATTAGCGATTTCACGTCAAGAATTAATCAATGCCAAAATTGAACTAAATTCTATCAATGCAGAATACGCTGAGAAAATTGCCAAAGCACAATCAGACCGCAGTTCGGCACTTTCATCTTTGGCAACGGGCGAATATGAATTATCGCAATTACAAAATAAAATTACCAATGTAGATATTCGCCGAGGACAATATTATGTGAAAGCCCCCCAAGAAGGGTATATCGTAAAAGCCCTGAAAGCTGGTATTGGCGAGACCATCAAAGAAGGTGAATCTATTTGTACCTTACAGCCATCAGCTCCAGAAATGGCAGTTGAACTATACGTAAGAGCCATGGATGTACCTTTAATTGAACCTGGAAGAGAAGTCAGAATGCAATTTGAAGGTTGGCCTTCATTAGTATTTTCGGGTTGGCCATCGGCTACGGTGGGTACTTTTGGCGGTATCGTAAAAGTCATTGACCGAATTGATAATAATAAAGGAGAATATCGTTTGTTAATTGTTCCAAAAGTAGGCAAAGGGGAACAAACTTGGCCAAAACAATTACGCATGGGTTCGGGCGTGATAGGTTGGGTAATGCTCGACGACGTTCCTGTTTGGTACGAAATCTGGCGACAACTCAATGCCTTCCCTCCTACTTTGAAAGAAGAACCCAAAGCGGCATTGAAGACTGAGAAAAAGTAAGTATTGATGTTGTGTAAAAGTCTGAAGTATTATGTATTGTGTATTAAGTATTTAGAATAGAATATTATTCTGTAAAATTATTTTATGTCAATTCATTGGAATAATAATGTTAGAATAAAATTTAACAAACCTTCTTAATACTTGATACTCAAGACTTAATACTTTTACACAACCACAACAATTATACCTTCAAATATGAATCAACAAAATAAATATATCCATTCTAAAATAGTCAAAAAGTCCATACTCTTTGCTCTATTATTTATACTCTATTCTCTATCAAGCTATGCTCAGACCAATTTTGGTTACGAAGATTTCAAAAGTTTAGTCTTAAAAAATCACCCAACCGTTAAGCAAGCAAATCTTTACCCAAACAATGCTGAAACCGAAATTATGCAAGCAAAAGGGGCTTTTGACCCAAAGCTTTCATCCAATTTCGACCGTAAGGCTTTTAAAGGTTCTGATTATTACAACCGTTGGGGTAATGCCTTGAAAATACCCACTTGGTCGGGCGTAGATTTTAAATTGGCTTATGAAAAAAACTCAGGGTACAATTTATTACCCGAAGAATCAAGTCAATTATTGGTAGCAGGTTTGAGTGTTCCAATTGGTCAGGGGTTAATCATTGATGCTCGTAGAAATACCTTAAAACAAGCTCGTTTGGCCAAAAATTATGCCGAAGCTGAACGCCAAAAACTCATCAATTCGACCATTTATTACGCCGCAAAAGCCTATTGGGAATGGTGGTTTTCGTATCAACAATTACAATTAATTAAAGAAGGCTACGACTTGGCGGACAAACGTTTCGTGGCAACTCGTGAGCGAGCAAGAATTGGCGAGCAAGCAACCATTGATTCTGTTGAAGCAAAAATTACGCTTCAAGACCGCCAAGTTGCTTTGGAACAAGCTCTTATCGACCTACAAAATAATCGTTTAGCTCTCTCAAACTATTTGTGGAGTGCCAACGAAACGCCTTTAGAATTGCCCGAAGATGCCACACCACCCTTAGCAGGAATTCGTAAAGTGGATGATACAACTTTACAATCATTAATCAGTCAAGCAAAAGCACAACACCCTGAAATTCTGAAACTTAACATAAAAATTAACCAGTTACAAATTGAAGAACGATTCAGAAAAGAGATGTTAAAACCGATTTTCAATGCCAATTTTAATTTCATTGCCGATGGTTTTGCTTCAAAAGCGATTTATAATTACGAAAACTCATTTTCTACTAATAATCATAAATTGGGATTTGAATTTGTGATGCCATTATTTTTAAGAAAAGAACGGGGAAAATTACAACAAATTCGCATCAAACAACAATCAACGGGGTTTGAGTTAAATTTGGCTCGTCGGGAGATAATGAATGAAGTTTACGCCGCTTATAATGACGTTCGGAATTATGAAAAGCAGTTAAAAATTCAAGAAGATGCCACCAAAAACCAAGAGCTTTTGGTGAAAGCCGAACAACGCAAATTTGACATTGGAGAAAGCACGCTTTTCTTGATAAATGCCAGAGAAAGTAAGTGGATTGAAATGAAAACGAAGGTCGAATCTTTAAAAAGTAAATACGAAAAAGCATTAGCAAATTTGGCATATATGGCTGGTTTGACGGAGATTTTGTAATTTTACAAAAAAACTCATCGAAAATTCTCCAAAATATTCATTGTCCGAAGCAGAAAAGGACTTCATCAAAGCTCATCAAAACGATGAAGTAACGACTTTGCTTTTGCAGGCTAAAAAATATCCAAATCTCAATATTCCCGATTTGGTTTTACAAATTAAAGCCCGACAAAAAGCCAAAGTAAAACTACCAGAATGGTCTGAAAATGAAGGCATTGTTTTTCCGAAAATGCTGTCGGTAGAACAATGTTCTTCAGAAATTACTGCAAAATTCAAAGCAAGTTTAGTAGAAGGCGAAACACTCATTGACCTCACGGGAGGCATGGGCGTGGATATTGCGTACATGAGCAAAAACTTCCAAAAGGCTTTTTATATTGAACAAAACACTGATTTACTGAATGTTACAAAATATAATTTTGAACAATTGGGCATCAAAAATGTAGCATTTATTGAAGGAAATTCGGTGGAATGCTTATCTGAAATAAATGTGGCTAAGGATGACTTAGAAGATTTGGAACTTAAAGATAAAAGTAATCCAGAAATTCATCAATCTGACGAATCTAAATTCAGACAAAATAACTGGATTTACCTCGACCCACACCGTCGAGATGATACAGGAAGCAAAGTCGTAAGGCTACAAGATTGTGAACCTAATATCCTATCAATCAAAGATTTACTGTTTAAAAAAACGGATAACATTCTCTTAAAAGCCTCCCCAATGTTGGATATTGATTTGGCAATTTCAGACTTAGGAAATGTCTCTCACGTCTATGTTGTAGCGGTTGAAAATGAGGTTAAAGAAGTGTTATTTCACTTGCAGTCTCCCCTCTCTGTTGGAGAGGGGTTGGGGGTGAGGTTGCACGCCGTTAATCTTACCAAAAACAATCAAACAGAACTCAGTTTCTCGAAGTCTCAAGAGAAAAATGCTACGATAAAATTAGGTTCACCACAACAATATTTATACGAACCCAATGCCGCTATTTTAAAAACTGGAGCTTTTCGATTCACAGCACAACATTTTGATTTACAGAAGATTGCACCACATAGTCACCTTTATACTTCAAAGGAATTAGTAGAAAATTTTCAAGGAAGAACTTTCAAAATTTTAGCGGTTTGTAAATTGGATAAAAAAGAAATTTCAAAGTATTTAACGGAAAATAAAGCCAATGTCACCATTCGTAATTTTCCTTTGACGGTGAAACAAATTCGAGAAAAATTGAAATTATCGGAAGGTGGAAATGAATATCTTTTTGCAACGACCGATGCCCAAAATCAGAAAATTGTGATTATTTGCCGTAGGACAGGAATCCTTCCTGTCTGAATTATGATAAATTTACCAAAATACCATCATCATGAACTGGAAAACCCTTTATACCAGCAAGCGACTCGGTGACGAAAAGAAATACGAAACCGAAAAATCCGACCCTGTTCGTAATGCGTATTTACGTGATTATGACCGCCTTATCTTTTCTTCGCCTTTCCGAAGAATGCAAAATAAAACACAGGTTTTTCCAGTTCCTGGTCCAATTTTCGTGCATAATCGTTTGACGCATAGTTTGGAAGTAGCATCGGTTGGGCGTTCTTTGGGAAAAGCGGTTGGCGTAAAATTATCACAAAAATACCCCGACGAATCTGCTGATTTTCATGAGTTTTATCGCTACGATTTACCAACGGTTATCGCCACGGCTTGCTTGGCTCATGATATTGGGAATCCACCTTTTGGGCATTCTGGAGAATCGGCAATTCGTAATTATTTCGATAATCTTTCGGGAGAAACCAGAGACACTTTAGAAGCTGAACTATCTGAAAATCAAATCAATGACTTCCGAAAATTTGAAGGAAATGCCAATGCTTTCAGAATTTTGACTCATGCCGAAAATGGTCATAAATTGACTTATACTGCCATTGCTACCATCGTCAAATATCCAACCGATTCTACCAATGGATTCAATAAAGAAACGGGATTAATTGGCACAAAAAAATCAGGCTTTTTTGATTCTGAAATTGAGATTTACCGCCAAGTTGCCAATGAATTGGACATCAGAGTTTTGGATGATGAACGCAATACTTACGCACGCCATCCTTTTGTTTTTTTGATGGAAGCTGCCGACGATATTTGCTACCGAATTATTGATTTGGAAGATGCTCATCGACTCAGAATATTAACAGCTCAACAGGTTATTGATTTACTTTTACCATTCTGGAAAAATGACGAAAGAACATATAATTACCTCAAAAATGACAAATTGAACCGTATTGAAGACAACAACGAAAAGTTAGCTTTTTTGCGAGCCATGCTGATAAATCTGCTTTCTCAAAAGTGTACAGAAGCATTTTTGAACCATGAAAAAGAGATTTTATCGGGAGAATTGAATAAGTCTTTAATGGATATTTTGGATGCTCATACGCTTGCCTGCTTAAAAAATGTAGATAAAATTTCAATCAGTGATATTTACAATCATAAATCGGTGATTGAAATAGAAATTGCGGGCTACAACGTAATTGGTGCATTATTAGACGAATTTGTAACAGCAGTTTTGCATCCACAACGTCCAAAATCAGGGAAATTATTGCAACTTATTCCCAAACAAGCCAATATTCAACAAGGAGATTTATACAATAATATTCAAATAGTGGTAGATTTTGTAGCAGGAATGTCCGATTTATATGCGGTAGATTTGTATCGACGAATCACGGGTATTACTATTCATTAAGGAATACTAAAAAGCCCTTCTCTGGTCGAAAAAGGGCTTTTTAAAAGGTAAATATTTTTACACTTAATCTAAAATACGGCTTACTTCTTCTTGATTAATTTCCACTGGATATTTAGATTTTAATTGATTTATCCACGAGTCAAATAATACTTTTTGATAATCTCTAATAACCTGTCCACGAGCCTCTCTAAATGTTTTTGGGCGTGGTTCTTCTACTTTCTGAATATTTACCCAAATTTGTCTACCTTTACTTTCAGAACTACTTTCGCCAATTGTCCAATTTACACTATCTAAGTATTCATTATCACCTTTTTTGAAATAGCGTTCTTCGGCTGTAAGGCTTCCTGGTTTTAACGCATTAAAGCGTTTTACGACATCTTCCATTGACGAAGAAAAGAACTTCACCCCTATTCGCATATTTTTAGTACGCTCTGTTTTTGACACTGGCTTGTATTTCCCGTCGTCCTTCTCAATAATTCTCATTGGTGATATACCCTTATTAATCAAATAGTTAACCACCTTTCTTGCTCTTTGTGAGGAAATGTTTTCAATTTCATCAGGGTCAGAATTTCCAGTTATTTCAATCGAGAAATCTCTATTTTTTATTAAAATAACGATTAAATCATAGAGCATTTTCTGAGCGTCATTTGAGAAATCGGATTTATCTTTTTCAAAATAAATTTCTGGGAAACGGCGGTTCATCGGATAAGGTGCTTTTACCAGAACTGCTTTAACTTGCTCCATCGTTTCTCTTCGGTCGGTAGTAACAAGTTTGGCTAAAACACGATTTGTATATTGATAATTTTGTGTATTTTGATTGAAGTAATTTAATTGAGCTAAAGAGTCTAAAGATTTTTCAAGAATATTTTCATTTAAAATATCTTTCTGCAAAATTCCATCTCGATAATCCTGTACATCCGCTCGAAATTCAGGATATTTGATTTCGAGGTTACTTTCTTCATAGCGAAGCATTCTGTCTTCTACGAAAAGATTATACCAATCAAGTTCAGATTTATCATTCAACGCTCCAATTTTTGCTAATTGACGTTGAAGTTTTGTCACAAAAGTATAAAATTCTTGAACAGTGGAAGGCGATAAATTAATCATAAAAATCGTTTTTGACAAATAATCTTCATTGCCAATTCTATCTTTATAAAAATTATCAAACGCCTCTTGTTTAACAGAAATAGCTTCTTGAAAATTATTGTCTTTCCTTAATTTTTTAACCAAATTTCCTTTAATAATTACGCCTCTTGATATATCAGACGTAACTTTCTGACGAATAAATGGAGATAATTCTTCAAATTTTAGTAATGCTTTTTTCTCGACTAACCTAAAAATATGCCAGCCCAAAACCGTTTGAATCGGAGTGGTGAATTCACCTTTATCTTTTAGGGCAAAAACAGCCTCCGCCATTTTATCATCAATCAACGTACCTGCTTCGTACCAACGGCTCAAAACACCCCCTTTATCTTTTGTTTTGAGGTCAGTAGAAAATACTCTACAAACGCCTTCAAAAGGCTCATTCTTTTTTAAATAACTGTACGCTTCTTCTATTTTACTTTTGGCTGTGGCTGCCACTTCTACGCTGGCATTGGCAGGTACGCTTATCAAAATATGTGCTAATTTGACTTTGCCTCTTGATGAACGTTTCTCCAAAACCTTGATTAAATGATAGCCCTTATCGGTACGAAAAGGTTGTGAAATTTCGCTTTTAGGCGTGTCATAAGCAGCAGACTCAAATGTATAATGATTGTCTAAAACTGCAATAAAACCCATATCTCCGCCTTTTTCTGCCGATTTAGTATCTTGAGAATAATTTTTGGCAATTTGTTCAAAGGTTTCACCCTTTAATATTCTAAGTCTTAATGATTTTATTTCATCATACGCCATCATGGTATCGGCAGGGCTGGCATTTTTGGGAACTGGGATAAAAATTTGAGCTACCCGAACTTCCTCACGCATTCGTTCATAAGTTTCCTGAATTAATTTTTCAAGAACCATTTTATCCACCAAATAAGGCGTTGCTAATTCTTTGCGATAAGTAGAAATTTCTTCACGAAAGGCTTTTGAGGTATCCTTTCCCATGCGTTGAGCCGCATAAACCATCAGTTTGTAATTGATGTAATTGTCCAGAAATTCTTTATTGTTATCTTTTTTAACACTATCGCTTTGGAGAAGTTTTCGATAAGTTTGGGAGAGTTCCGTCGGAGAAATTATTCGATTGCCAATTTTTATTGCATAAGGTTCTGTTTGAGCATTTACAGCAAATGAACTGAATAAAAAACAAGCAGTTAATGTATATAATAATCTAAGAGTATAAGTCATATTTTCTAATTCTTAATGTTTGAAAACGTGTATTTTCAAACGCATTATTCCATCAGAAACTCTATCGCACAAAACATTCGGTTACATTATCTGATATAATTTTTAACTAATTATTGTGTTAGTTTATTGTATTTGGGATACAAAAATACAAATAATTATTCAGACAGGCTATGTTAAATTAGAAAATCGAATCATCATTTGTCATTTGTTTTCTTTTCACTAACCTTTAATTCGTAGGTCAATTCATAGCGAAACTTATTTTTAAAGTGTTCACCTTCAAAGGTTAGATTGATAGGAAATACTTTTTGATTTTCAGAAAGTGCCTTCACACTAAGGTCAAACGTATTCTGTCCAAGCAAATCGTCTTGGTCAAAATGTTCTACCGCTTTCAGTCCAATTCCTGCTGCTTGAAGACTGGCAAAAACAATGGCTAAAGGCGTTTCGTATTCTCCAAGAGAAATAAAAAGAGTTGGAATTTTCCCTAAACCGCCAAATTCATTAATCTTTTTGACTGTATTTTGAGCTTTTTTATAATCTTCGATTTCAGTCAAAATAACAGAAGCCAAGACTTTCCCCTTCGTTGGAATTTGTAATTCGATAGCTTTAAATTTTTCCTCCAAAGCAACTTGTCCTTTTTTCATGCTTTCAACGCCCCAAGAGCCATTGGCAACTTGTACTACTTTATTATTTTCATCAACTGCCGTCAGGGAATAAGTAAGCGTAATTTCATCAGCAAAAGTTAAATCCTCCTCTAAATCCACTGCTCTCAAAGATTTAATTTGAAAAACTAAAGCTTTAGAAGAGATACTTTCTTGCTTTTGAGCTTGATTGTTGGGGATATTTTTTGTGCTTTTGCAGGAAGATAAAAATACAATTATGCTCATCATGAAAATGAACATAGCAGTATAATTACTTAGAAAATTTCTATTCGTCATTTAATTTATTGATTATCTATTCTCTAAATTACACACTTGGCTCTTGTTGTGACAGACAATGGAAACTTCCTTGTCCCCAAATAATATCCGTAGCCTCCAAGCCAATAACTGGACGGTCTTTGAAACACTGAGCAAGAATATCCAACGCAATATCATCATTTTTACATTGATACGTTGGCACAATTACACCTGCATTACAAATCAAGAAATTTGCGTAAGAACCTGGCGTTCTGAAATCATCAATTACCACTGGGTCTGGCATTGGCAACTCAATGACATTCAACTGCTTACCATTCAATAAGCGCATTTGTTTCATCAATTGCAAATTATCATTCAGTACCTCATAATTATCATCATTCTTATTATACTCAACGGCAGCCACAACAGTATCTTCATTGACAAAACGAGCCGTATCGTCAATATGTCCGTCGGTATCATCACCCACAATGCCATCATTTACCCACAAAACCTGCTCAACACCATAATAATTACAAACATATTCTTCAATTTGAGCTTGTGTCAAATGTGGATTTCTATTCGGATTCAGTAAACACGAACGACTGGTCAAAACCGTTCCTGCTCCGTTAAAATCTACCGAACCACCTTCCATGATAATATTGGGCGTTACATAATCTAAACCACGAAATTTAGCAATTTGTACGGGCAAATTATTGTCGTCATCAAAAGGCGGATATTTTCCTCCCCAAGCATTATAGCCCCAATTGACAATCATTCGCTGTTTCGTCTCTGGATTAATCAAAAAAGCAGGGCCGTGGTCTCTGCACCAAGCATCATTTGTTGGATTAATTAATATCTCAATTTGAGCTGAATCAATAGAATAACGGTCTAATTCTTCCAAAATAAACGATTTCAATTTTTCATCGTTCACATTCAGACCAACCTTTTCACCTTTTGAAATGGCCTTGATAAGTTGAAAATATTGCGGATACATTTTCGCCAATTTATCACCTTGCCAAGAATGGTCATTGTGAGGAAATGTCAACCAAGTAGCTACGTGATTGTGCCATTCGGCAGGAAAGAAAAAACCTTGTTGTTTAGGAGTCATTTTGTGATGTCAGAATTTTTATTTTCGATAATGGAATTGTAATTCGGAAAATTAGTAATCAAATTTACCACGATTAGCTTTTTTCTCAGAAACCTTTTTCTTGTCTTTTAATCTTTCCGCAATCATAGCAACGGTTGGCGTTACTTTAACCCTTTTTTTCGGAATCGTCAATGCTTTAATAAGTAATTCACGAAATTTTTTGATAACGATATTCTTATTTCTAAGTTGCGTTCGTTCCTCCTGAGAGACAATAATCAGTTCACCTTCCGAATTGATTTGATTTTTGAGTTTCGTTTGAAACAGTCTTTTTTGTTCATCATCCAATAATTGAGAATTAGTAACATGAAAGCGTAATTCCATTTTAGTAGAAACCTTATTTACATTCTGTCCACCCGCTCCGCCACTTCGTGAAGCCTGAAACTGGAATTCTGGCGAGAAATCTTGTTTTAGTAATTCGAGTAAAGTCATATTTTTCTAAGATAGAAATTTGTATCGGAAGTAATATTTATTACAAAGTTAGAGTGCTTAATTGGACTTTAAAACTCTCCAAGAATTTTAAAATCGACAAAAAAGTATTTAGAAGATATAATTTGGGAGAGTTTAGTACCAAATTGATTACGGAAAGAAATACTTGAAAGAAAATTGCAAATTTTATAGAATTATAATCTTTTGAAAATCAAAACCTTATAATTTATTTTCACTTTTTTTGAAATTTTATTTCAAAAAGGCTTGCACAGCAATAAAAATCGCCCTAATTTTGCATCACGAAAAACGAATAACACTTCTGAAAAACGAAACAAAAATCGCTAATCGTTGAAAAAAGCCTTCTTAGCTCAGCTGGTAGAGCAACTGACTTGTAATCAGTAGGTCATTGGTTCGATCCCGATAGAAGGCTC
>JAAFIU010000241.1 GCA_013298805.1 Cytophagales bacterium
TTTCGTCTTTACGAGGTTTATTGACTCGCCAAGTGTTTGAAAGTGTATAACGACTCTCGTGGATTCGCCATCTATCTGAAAAATATGAAAGAATTTCTGTAAATTCAGATTCATATAAGGTTGTAAAAGCCACAAATTTTTTGGGACAGCCACTGATGTCTGTATAGTTTATCACAATATTTATACAAAATATCGTGTTGGTTTGTCCCAAAAATTTCAATAATCAAATTATCCTAATAAAGTTTAATATGAAAAAGAATATTGAATTATTAGAATAAAGAACTTGGATAAATTCATTATTGAATTTGATTAAAAACCTTTTAAAATAGAACGACGTCAAAATTTAAAATCTTGACGTCGTTAGAATATTATTAATTTGCCTTTGGAGCTTTATAATTCAAAGGTTTCCATGTATTATTTTTAGAATTAAAGTCAGGAAAAACGTGGTCTGGGTCAATAGTTACTGATTTCAATGGTAAAGTTGTCGTACTCTTAAATGTCCAAGAGCCTCCTCTTTGCCAAATCTCAACGGGTAGCGTTACACGTTCTTTTGTTCCGCCCACCATTTCCATTTCCACAATGGCTGGCATGGCTAATTTTTCTAAATTTTCAATTATGATAATTGCACCATTTTTTGGGTCTTGTTCAATGTACTGAACATCTTTTACCGATTGGTCAAGTTTCCAAGTTTCATAAAACCAACCTCTCCAAAACCATGATAAATCTTCGCCAGCGGCATCTTCCATTGTCTTAAAAAAGTCATAAGGTGTTGGATGTTTGAATGCCCAACGTTTGATATATTCACGGAAAGCATAGTCAAAACGTTCTGGACCGAGAATTTGCTCACGTAGCATTTTTAGACCTAAACCTGGTTTGTAATAAGCCTCAAAGCCTAATCCATTTGCTTGAATTACGTCTGGAATGTTCATAATGGGTTCAGCTCCTTCTCTAAATAATTGCTTAGACATTTGGTGCATATCCATTTTTGAACCTTTGTATTCACCTTTATTGAATCCATCGGTTGAATAAAAATTGATAAAAGTATTAAACCCTTCATCCATCCAAGCGAATTTACGTTCGTTTGAACCCACAATCATCGGAAACCAGTTATGCCCAAATTCGTGGTCGGTTACGCCCCAAAGGCCTTCTCCTTGACTTGTATTGCCACAAAAAACAATACCTGGATATTCCATTCCACCTACTACCCCCGCAACATTGGTTGCCACTGGATAGGAGTATTCATACAACCATTTGGAGTAATATTCAATACAACCTTTTACGTATTCTGTTGAACGAGCCCATGCTTTATCTCCCGCTGATTCTACTGGATAAGCTGACATGGCTAAAGATTTTTTCCCACTTGGCAGGTTAATTTTAGCAGCATCAATGATAAATGCTTTGGAAGTAGCAAACGCCACGTCACGAGCCATATTACAACGGAATTTCCAAGTGATTTTTCCGTCTTTTTTCGGGCGAGATTCGTCTTTCCCGACTTCATCTTTTCCTACAATTACAACCGTTTTATCACTATTGGCGGCTTCTGCTAAACGCTTTTGTTGTTCGGTAGTCCAACACTCAGTAGGGTTCATCAATTCTCCTGAACCCACCACAATATGCGATGAAGGTACAGTTACAGCATATTCAAAATTTCCGTATTCTAAATAAAATTCACCTGCTCCTAAATATGGAAGTACGTTCCACCCTTCAACATCGTCATAGACACACATACGAGGATACCACTGAGCAAGTTCAAAAATTGTCCCGTTTTTGGCTTCTTGCATTCCCATACGGTCAGAGCCATATCGTGGAATATTGAATGAAAAATTTACTTTAATTTTTGCCGCACCTGTACGTTCTACCAAAGGCGAAGCCAACTTAATTTGCATACGAGTATCAGTCACGTAAAAATCAGCAGGTTTGCCGTCAATCGTTACCGATTTTACCTGATAACCTCCTTCAAAGCCAGTATTACCAAAACGTCCGCCATTGATAGGCGTTGTGAGTCCACCACGAGATTTCGTATTAAATTGATTTTGGTCTAATTGTAACCAAAGGAAATTTAATTTATCAGGAGAAGCATTTTTGTAAGTGATTTCAACGTCGCCATCCACCGTATTTTTTACGTCGTCTAAAGAAACATTGATTTTATAATCGGCTGAATTTTGCCAATAAGTTGCCCCTGGTGAACCCGTACCACTACGAGTAGGCGTTGAAAGCGTATAATTGAACAAAGGATTGAACAAATCATACTGACTATAATTTGACTTTTGGGGGACTTGTTGAGCATCAGCTTCTAACGCCAAAAATAGGGTGGCTGCTGCCAGAAATAGTTTTTTCATTTCTGATTTAGGTCTTATGGATTAAATTGATGAATTATTTCATTGACAATTTAATGAAATAACATGAAAACGTAATGCAATGTTGTTCAGCGTGATTTATTAAATTGTATTTGGTCTATATCTCAGAGGACAAATTCAAATCTCACCTCAACTAATATTTTAGCTTTAAAGTCGTATCGGGTTTAAAATAACGCTTTACGGTTACGTCCAAACTACCTTCTTTTTTTTCAATTGTATTTTTAGGAAGAATAAAATCGCCAAAATTCGATTTTTCGTCTTTGAAACTGATGATACGTTTTTCTTTTTTATCATTGAAAATCTCAACTACGTATTCTATTTCACTATTTGGTGGAATGACGTTGTACCATTTTCTCATGATTTTTCCATTAAATGCCATTGCTTGAACTTCCTCTGCACCTTTATAGGTACGTCTGGTATCGTTTTTTGTTCTGAAATAATCAATACCGAAGGCTATCACAGCAATAGCTATGATGAATGGCGTGATTTTATTGTAAGCAGGGTTGTCTCCTCGGCTACTGGGAGGTTTTTGACTGCTATTGCCGCCAAGCATATTCCCGATGAGGGGCATTTTGAGTTTGGCACGTGGTTTATGTACTCGACGGTAATGTTGTTCTGGTGTTTGCTCCATTTTCTTGTATGATTGTTACGTAAAATAAATCTATTTTCGGGTAATAATTTTCTAAATTGAATTAATTTTGAGAGAAAACAAAAATATTTACCATGAAAGACAAAGATAAATCCCTTCCGCCCTTCGTAAAATCTTGGCGACAATTATATTGGCTCGTTGTGGCTAATTTGGTATTGATGATTATGCTGTTTTATCTTTTTAGTAAGTATTTTCAATAAATTGGGGATTGGTTGATTGGTAATTGGTTACTAAAAATTGGTTCATTCATAAAAAAGCCCACTGATAAAATTTATCAGTGGGCTTTTTGCAAATTTCTAATCAACCAGTAACCAATTAAGCAACAACCAGTTCTGATAATTTTTCTACTACAAAATCAATTTCTTCGACAGTATTATATTTTGAGAAAGAAAAGCGAACTGATGGACGTTCAGGTGAAACATTCAAGGCTGATAAAACGTGAGAACCAATGTCTGTTCCACTCGTACAAGCACTTCCGCCCGATGCTGAAATCTTGTTAATATCTAAATTAAATAAAAACATATCACCTTCGTCAGACGGTGGAAAACTTACGTTTAAGACAGTATAAAGGCTTTTTTCTAAATTGTCAGAATCTCCATTGAATAGAATACCTTCTATGTTTTGTCTTAATTTAGTAATCATTCTATCTTTCAAGCCTTCTATGTGTTTGCGGTGGTCGTCCATACCCGAATAGGCAATTTCCAAAGCCTTTGCCATACCCACAATTCCGTAAACATTTTCAGTCCCACCACGCATATTACGTTCTTGCGAACCACCATGAATCAATGGTTGAATTTTGTTTTTTGAATTGATATATAAAAATCCAACGCCTTTTGGCCCATGAAATTTATGTGCTGCACCCACCAAAAAATCAACTTTTAATTGTTGTAAATCATGGCGATAATGTCCCATTGTTTGGACGGTATCAGAGTGGAAGATTGCACCGTAATCCTCACAAAGTTGCCCCACTTTATCCATATTCAACAAATTTCCAATCTCATTATTTCCGTGCATCAACGACACTAAAGTCTTAGGATTATCACGGAGTAATTCTTCTAAATTGGTTAAATCAATGTGTCCTTTTTCGTCTAATGCTACAAAACTAAGTTTGATTTTGCCCTTGCCCGCCAAATATTCCAAGGTATGTAATACGGCATGGTGTTCTAATTTTGAAGTAATGGCATGAGTGATTTCAAACTTCTCAATTGAGCGAACAATTGCCATATTATCAGCCTCAGTTCCACCAGAAGTAAACGTAATTTCAGCGGGAGAAGCGTTTAAAAGCCCTGCAATGGTTTTTCTGGCACGCTCAATGGCACTACGTACCTCACGTCCGTGTCCGTGAATAGACGAAGGATTCCCGAAATTCGTTTCCATCAATGGAAGCATGGCATCAATTACGGCTCTGTCGATGGGAGTAGTGGCAGCATTATCTAAATAAATTCTATTCATTGATTTTGATGAAGTCTATAACTTCTGTCTATTTAATTGAGTTTTTTATAAAATGCAAAAATGTCAGGTTGTTAGCCTGACATTCATATTCTGTAAATGATTTATAGCACGTTAAAGTGTTGGTTTTTAGTGATTTTATTACAAAGGTAACAAAACAGAAAATACTTTTGCAGAAGTGAAAATAATAAGAAATAAAATAAGCTATTTGTCTATTTCTTAGAAAGAATTACTGTGAACTTTCTTTGTTAGAATATTATAAAGTAATTTTTTCTTGATTTTACATTTTTGATTCTAAATATTTTGTCTTGTTCTGTAAAATAGTTAGTCATAGAAATCGTTACTGTCCAGACACAAACTCCTTAATATCGCTAATCAATTTCTTTGCCAAGTTATCGGCTTTTGTGATAGAATCGGACTCGGAGTAAATTCTGATAATTGGCTCTGTATTTGATTTGCGGAGATGTACCCATTCCTTATCAAACTCAATTTTTACCCCATCAATGGCGTTAATTGGGTTTTTGGCATATTTCTTTTTCATTGCCTCTAACACGCCATCAACGTCAATATCAGCGGTAAGTTCAATTTTATTTTTAGAAATATAATATTCGGGATAACCTCTACGCATGACTGAAATCTTCTTGCCTGATTTTGCCAAATGCGTTAAAAATAAGGCAATTCCTACCAAAGCGTCACGACCGTAGTGTAATTCTGGATAAATAATTCCTCCATTTCCTTCACCACCAATTACGGCATTTGTCGATTTCATCAGGGTAACTACATTGACTTCACCAACTGCCGAAGCATAATATTTTCCGCCAGATTTCTCGGTAACATCACGTAATGCACGAGTTGAAGAAAGGTTTGAAACTGAATTTCCTTGTACATTTTGCAAAATATAATCAGCAACGGCAACAAGGGTGTATTCTTCGCCGAAAGGTGAGCCATCTTCATTCATAAAACAAAGTCTGTCCACATCTGGGTCAACGACAATACCTAAATCAAATTTTTCTTTTTCAATGGCTCTTGTAATATCGGTAAGATTTTCGGGCAATGGCTCAGGGTTATGGGCAAAATGTCCTGTTGGTTCGCAGTGTAATTTTGTAATCTGTTTTACTCCCAAAGCCTCCAATATCATCGGAACGGCAATTCCTCCCGTTGAATTTACGGCATCAATAATAACTTTGAAATTACGATTTTTGATGGCTTCAACGTCCACCAAAGGTAATTTCAGAATCATGTTAATATGTTTTTGAAGCCACGTATCGTCAGTTTTGTATGAGCCTAATTTTTTGACATCGACAAAATCGAAATCCTCTTCATCGGCGATTTTAAGCATATCTTCACCATCTTGTCCAGAGATAAATTCTCCTTTTGCATTCAAGAGTTTCAAGGCATTCCATTGAACTGGATTATGGCTTGCAGTAAGAATAATACCACCCGCTGCTTTTTCTTCGGGAACTGCTACTTCTACGGTTGGTGTGGTAGAAAGCCCCAAATCAATAACATTTAAGCCTAAACTTTGGAGTGTCCCGGCTACTAATTTAGAAACCATATCACCCGATAAACGAGCGTCTCTTCCCAAAATAATTAATTGATTATCGGGGTTGTTTCGTTTTAGCCAAGTGCCATACGCAGCGGTAAATTTTACAACATCAAGGGGAGTTAGACCTTCGCCAACTTTTCCACCTATTGTTCCTCTGATGCCTGAAATAGATTTAATGAGTGTCAATGTATTATGAGTTATAATTTGTAAGGTATTTATTATAAAGAGCTTGTAACTGCTTAGTTCATCATTTTAGCTAAATAATTGAACGATAATTTGTTCAAAATTAGTCTTAAAGTTAATCAAAAAACGTGAGTTCTTGGGATAAAATTCAATGCGTGTAGTATTATTTTATTTTTTTTATTTTGTGGTATGCTTTATGTTGGGTTATCTGAACTATGATATTGATGATTGAAGGATTTTAAGATTACTTATCGTAATAACTATTTTCTTCTTGAAATCATTTAATCCTAAAAATCATAGTGGGGATAACCTACCAAGCCATTCTTGGCAATGGGCTAACGTCTTGTGAACAAAACTCTCCTGCTTCAGCTTTGAAATGTGCTGCCATCGCAATCATTCCTGCATTATCGGTACAATATTGAAAAGCTGGAGTATAA
>JAAFIU010000081.1 GCA_013298805.1 Cytophagales bacterium
CGAGGCAGTAATGAAAAAAGATTCTGCTAAAGCCAAAACATGGCTTACTCGTGGCGAAGCTTATTTAGATATTGCAAACTCAAGAGATACAGTGTTGACTAAAGCTGACCCAACTGCTCCTTATAAGGCATTGGCATCTTTCAAAAAAGCAGTAGCTATTGACCCCGCATCGCCAGCTAAAAAGTATTTGACAATGGTGGTGGATAAAGATGGAAAGCCAGAAATAGAAGGACAAAAAATGTATGCAGCTTTTATGGATGCAGGTATCACCAAATATCAAGTAAAAGATTTTACGGGAGCATTGAAAGACCTACAAATGGGTATGGAAGTAGCACCGAAAGATACAACTGCTGCGATGTACACAGGTGTAATTGGTCAATTGGCTAAAAACGATGCCGCTGCTAAAGTAGGTTTTGAAAAATTCTTAGAGTTAGGAGGGAAGGACCCTGGAATGGTTTATGCCTTAGCACAAATCTATAAAGTTGAAAATAATGAAGAGAAAGCAATTGGTACTATCAACAAAGGTATTGCATTAAATCCTACTAATAAGGATTTGAAATCTGAGAAAATTAATATGCTGTTAGGTTTCAAAAAAATTGATGCTGCTATTAAAGAATTAGAAGCTTCAGTTACAGGAGGCTCTAAAGTTCCTCAAGAAATTTTAAATTTAGGAATTTTGTATGAAAACAAGGCCAATGAAGTAGAATCGGAACTTCGTGGTTATAGAGAGCAATTGTCGAAGGGAAATGTGGATGGATTAAACAAAAAAATTCAATCTCAAAAAGATAAAATTGCAACATTTGATGATGAAATTAAACGTTTGAATGATAAAATCAAGAAAGACCCTAAAACAGCCGCTGCTTCTAAAAAACAAATAGCGGATGTGAATCAGATGAAGGGAGAGGCTACTACGGTTTTAAACGACTTAAATGCAGAATCTGCTCAACAAGCAGCGAGTGCAGTAAATACCGTTGAAATAACTAAGAAATATGACGCTGCAAAAGCAAAACAAGACGAAGCTAAGTCTCAGGCATTGAAATATTATACTCAGGCGTTAGGATTAGACCCTAATAACTATGACATTAACTTTAACTTAGGCGTTATGAACTTCAACGAAGCCGTAATCATTAAGAAAGAAGTAGATGGTATGGACATGAATACTTATAAAGTGAAAGGTAAGGCAGTTGAAGATTTAGCCAATGAGAAATTCAAACAAGCATTACCATATTTTGAAAAAGCATGGTCAATCAAACAAGAAGATGATTTAAAATCAAGTTTGAGAAGCTTATATCAAATCTTGAAAATGGAAGATAAGTTGAAAGCTTTAGGAGAGTAATACTCTGTGTTGATGCTTCTGCATTGAATGTAAAAGGTCTTGAGCAAATTGTTCAAGACCTTTTTATTTTGTAGAGGTATAAATGTAAAAGCGTTTCATAAAGGCATATCTTATACCTTAAATGTTTTATTTAACATAATATAAATTATACAACTTTTAAATATCTTTAAAAATTGTATAAGATTAGCATCTGATGGATGTAATTTGTGAGAGTAGTTAAAGTGGACTAATGTAGTAGATAAAGACAGGAAAAATGGCTTAAAATGACGGCAAAATGAACCGCCTGAGAATCGTTTATATTTTACAATTCGTAAACCTGTTCAGGTTATTTAATTCTCAGAAATGGAAATTTTAGAGTTGGATATAGATATGGTCGTCATGGCGAATTGCATTACAGCCAAGTCTTCTTAACATTATGGAAATCCTAAACGATTTGTTAAATGTGGTTCTAAATAAACCTTGGTAATTAGTGAGCTATTTTTCTGAACTATTGATAAATTCGTTATATCCCCCTCTCCCAGAATCTTCCATATTTATTTAACTATAAATTTAGGTATAACTGAGATAGTGTTTAATTTAGAATTAAGATTCGTTAGATTTAATATTTTTAAGATTTCTTCATTATCTGTACTCTATATATTTCTTAAAAGTCTTTGAATCAAAACGAATCTCTGTACTCTATATCTTAAAAGTCCTTGAATTAAATACCCAAAATCCCTTTCAAATCCGCAGGTGAATATTTTACAGATTTCAGCACTTTATTGTCCGCAATTCTATATACTAAGAATTTATCGCCATCAGCCAGAATTTCAGCTTCTGTTCCGTCTTTGTCCGCATAAAACTTTACTGTAGCTTCCGCTTCTTCGTAGCTACTACAAGCTTTAGACATATTTGAACGTTGGACTTCGTTGAATAAATCAACAAATTTTTCTCCTAAACCAAATTCCAAAACGGCTCCTGAAAGTACGTATTGAATATCACAAAGTGCATCAGCTACTTCCACAAGGTCATTATTATCAATAGCTTCTTGAAGTTCCTTTAACTCTTCTGCTATCAAACTAACCCGTAGCTTGCAACGGTCTGCCGAAGGAATTTGTGGGGTGTCTAAAACGGGTGCCTTGAATGTATGGTGAAATTCAGCTACTTGATTAAGAGAATCTATTTTTTGCATGGGAATTGAATGATTTTATGAGAATATTCTCATCTTGTGGATAATTGAATTCAAATTTACACATAATGTAGAATACTATGGGGTCGCTTTCAACACTTTTTGTGGATAACTTCGTAAGTGTCTATTTTTCAGTATGTTATAATATTCACGTGGAACACTTAGTGTTAATTATTTGATAGTCAAGGCTTTATGTGTTTCACAAATAGAGGAGATGTTGAATATACAGCTATAAATACCATTTTAGGGAGGAAAATATTCTCAAAATAAAATGTATAAATATCTCACAATCAGACTATATGTTTATTCGTGGGTTTATCAAACATAAAGGAGAGTGGAAAAGTATCATCTGTTATGTAGATCAAATAGGATAGTGAAGGTTTATTTGCATAGTAGTGTTAATAAATCCAATAATAGAATTGTTCTGAATTTTGTTTTTCATTTTAAGCAGGGTAGAAAATAGTATCATCAATAGGGGGAATGCTTAATAGGATAGAACGTTAGAAAGTCGGTTAGGAGCAAAATAAATGCCTATATTTGTAGAATGAATATTCAGTAAATATAAATAAAAGTGCTTCTATCCTACCCTATCGTAGTTTTAGCCCACTTTTGCATAAGTTGGCTGCTTATCTCCTTCTGATAGTACAGGCAAGATTTTTATCATTACTGACTTTGATGTTGGCGTATTACTTACGTCTGCAACGCTATCAATTGGGACTAAAACGTTAGCTTCAGGAAAATAAGTGGCTACATTTCGGGATGGAATATTGTAAGGAACAATGATAAATTGTTCTGCTTTTCTATTCACTCCACCAAAAGAATTATGCAAATCAACGACTTGATAGGTTTTAAATCCCGCTGATTCGATGTCTTTTTCATTCATGAGAATAACTCTTCGCTCATTAAAAATACCTCGATAGCGGTCATCTAAACCGTAAATAGTCGTATTGAATTGGTCGTGAGTACGAATGGTCATCATTAAATATTCATCATCTGCCATTTTAAGGGGTTCAAAAGGGCAAACGGTAAAGTTAGCTTTAAGATTTTGGGTCGTAAACTTTCTTTCTCTTGGAGCATTTGGCAAGTAAAAACCGCCTGCCTGACGCACACGAGCATTATAGTTGTTAAATCCATCAATCGTTTTTTCTATTAAATCTCGAATCAAATCATAATTACTGATGAGTTTCTCCCAATCAACTTTACTTCGATTCTTTAAAGTAGCTTTTGCAACTTTTGCCACAATTGCTGATTCACTCCAGACAGTATCAGCGGGTGGCGTTAAAGTTCCTTTTGATTGTTGGACTACCCCCATTGAGTTTTCAGTGCTAACAAACTGTTTCCCAGATGATTGAATGTCTTCGTCTGTTCTACCCAGACAAGGTAAAATAAGAGCCATTTTGCCATGAATAAGGTGGCTACGGTTCAATTTTGTTGAAACATGAACGGTTAATTGGCTATTTTGAAGAGCTTTTGCGGTAAATTCTGTATCAGGAGTTGCTGAAAGGAAATTGCCCCCTAACGCAATAAATACTTTGCCAGCCTCTTTGTGCATGGCTTTGATAGCTTTTACAACGTCAAAACCATGTTCTCGTGGCGATTTGAAATCAAAATTTTGGTCTAATTTATCTAAAAATGCCGAGCTTGGTCTTTCATAAATGCCCATTGTGCGGTCGCCTTGCACGTTTGAATGTCCTCTTACTGGACAAGTTCCTGCCCCTTCTTTGCCTATACTTCCTTTCAGTAATAGAATATTTACTACTTCCTGAATGGTAATTACTGAGTTTTTGTGTTGGGTTAATCCCATCGCCCAGCAAATAATAATGCGGTTATATTGAATTAATAAATTGGCAGCTTCTTTTATTTGTGCCAAAGGAATACCACATTCTGCTACTAAATCATCGAGTTGATAATTCTTTAAATCATTGATAAAAAGGTCGAAATCGGCGGTATTTTCTTGGATAAATTGGTGGTCGAATACTGAATTTGGATGAATTTGTTCTGCTTCGTACATCAAAATTGCCATAGCTTTTAGCAAAGCAAGGTCTGAATTTATCTTAATTTGGAGGTAAATATCTGTTAAAGAAGTTCCCCCCGAAATCATATCCGACAAATGCTGCGGGTGCTGAAATGCCAATAAACCTGTTTCAATCAATGGATTTACCGAGATAATTTTAGCTCCTGCTTTTTTGGCTTCTTCCAAAGCAGTCAGCATTCGTGGATGATTTGTCCCTGGATTCTGCCCTAAAATCATGATAACTTCTGCTTTATTGAAGTCGTCGAGGGTAACAGAACCTTTGCCTAAACCCAATGTTTTTCCTAAAGCAGAGCCACTTGATTCGTGACACATATTGGAACAATCGGGTAAATTGTTCGTTCCAAACTGACGCACGAATAGCTGATACAAGAAAGCAGCTTCGTTTGAAGCACGCCCCGAAGTATAAAAAATACCATCATTTGGAGATGGTAAAGCATTCAGTTCGTCTGCAATTAATGTAATGGCATCTTCCCAACTGATTTTCTCATAGTGTGTTTTCCCTTCTTTTATCACCATTGGGTGCGTCAAACGTCCTTGTTGTCCGAGCCAATAATCAGATTTTTGGGATAATTCTGAAACAGAGTATCGTTGAAAAAAAACAGGACCTAATCTCAACGCTGTTGCTTCTTCAGCGATTGACTTAGCTCCATTTTCGCAGTATTCAGCAATAGATGAACGCTCTCCATCGGGGTCTGGCCATGCACAAGAAGGGCAATCCACACCGCCTTTTTGGTTTAATGATAACAAAGCTGTCATTCCTCTAAACACATTCATTGCTCCGAATACGTGTTTGAAGGAATTAGTAACAGCTCTTACACCCGCCGCAACTTTGGCAGGTTCCGTGATGGTTATTCCTGTAAAATCGGTTGGTGGTTGTGGGTTTATTGCTTGCTTTTTCATCTTTAATCGTTTGAAAATCGTAATCTTTCTATACCAGCATATACATTAAAATGCTCATTTTTGAGAAAGCCGATGAGTGTTAAGCCAAATTTTTGGGCTAATTCTACCGCTAAACTTGAAGGAGCACCAATGGCTACTAACATAGGTACGCCTGCCATGAGTGTTTTTTGAACTAATTCAAAACTTAAACGCCCACTTACTAAGATGATTTTATCAGATAAATCTAAGTTATTTCGAGACGCTCCAATCAATTTATCTAAGGCATTATGTCTGCCAACATCTTCCCGAAGCATCAGAATCTCTCCATTTTTATCGAATAATCCAGCGGCATGAAGCCCGCCTGTGTATTGAAAAACTCTTTGTTGTTCTTGTAAAAGCTTCGCTATTTTATAAATTACCTGATGATGAATCAGGTTTTTCTGGATAGGAATGTAAGGACAACCCAATTTTTTAAGGACTTCAATTGATGCTTTTCCACATACTCCACAACTTGACGTAGCATAAAAATTTCGTTCCAGCCCCGAAATATTTACTTCAATTTCGGGTTTAAGTTCAACCCGAACAATATTTTCTGTGGTTTCTTGCCGACCTAAATCGGTACAATATTTAATGGAATGAACCTGAGATTGGTCTTGAATAACCCCCTCGGAATACAAAAAACCAAGAGCTAATTCAAAGTCATGTCCAGGTGTTCGCATTGTAACTGCGATACTTTTTTGTTGCCGATTAGTAATTTCCCCGAAACCCAATCTAATTTCCATCGGGTCTTCAACCGCCAATAAATCATCTTTTTGGGAAACTATGTTTCCTAAAACTTTATGAATTTGTATGGGTGAAATACTATGCAAAATACGATTGGGTTGATTTTTAGTATCATTAGTTGGGTATTCCCTCACAACAGAATACAAAACCATTAATTAGGTTTGCTTTCCATAAATGTACCATCGGTATAAAATATTACGATGCGCTCTATTTGTTTTCCCGATGGCTGTGGTTGCGGAGTTGGTACAACAGGACGTTCAATTTTGCGTCTTGGAGCAACATTTACAGGTGTTTGTACGACATTCTGCTCGGGCGGATAATTTCTATTCGATTCTCGTGGCGTTTGCTCAAATGAATTTTGATTATTAACTCTTTGATTTAAAGGGTTTTGTCTATTGATTTGAGGGGTATTTTGCTGAGGTATTTCAGAATCAAAAAGTAGCCAATCTCGATCAATATCTGGAAAAACCTTCAGAATTCGTTGAATAATGTCCAAACTCGGCTTATTTCTACCCGAAAGTATATGCGAAATGCTACTTCTTTGTATGCCAACAGTATCAGCAAAGTAACTTGGCGATATACCTTTGTCAATTATGATTTGCTCAATTTTTTTATTTAAGTCCATGTTACAATTGTTTATTGTAATTAAGTTTACAATATCTTATTGCAAATATAGAATAATTAATTTACATAAATATATAAGTACAAATGTTAACTATAGGAATATAAATAATTGATTTACATTTGTATTTGGTTGATATTAATTATTTACAATTGTATTTACATATAACTCGTGAGTACGTTCATTTATTTTTGTAAATTCCATCCATTTGTAAATTAATCTTTCCGTCTCTGTACAATCCTCCAATTGCTTTCTTGAAATCCTTTTTTGACATTTGTAAATTCTTGTAAATTACCTCTGCATCGGTTTTGTCTGTATATGGAAGAAAGCCATCTGACGCAATCAGGAGTGAATATATCTCTGATTTAAGATTGTCAATTCTATCAAAGCCTTGTTTTACGATACTTAAATCTATTTTGTCGTCGTGACGAATTTTCTTGATGAATCCTTTTGTTAATTCACCTAATGGAACATCTTTAAATATTTCACTTTTGTAAATTACACCCATGTGGCGTTTGTTAATCAAAGCTTTAATGCCTAAATCAGTATATTCGTAAGGAATTAAATCAACTTCTTGTCCTTCGTTTAACTCTGTAATATCAGTTTCTAAGAATTTATCTAATTTGGCTGACGCAACAATACGCTCCGTTTGTTCATCAATGTAAATGTAAACTAAGTAAGAACGCCCTAACGCCATCTTAGAATGCTGTTCTCCGAAGGGAACGAATAAATCCTTCATTAAGCCCCAATCAAGGAATACTCCCAACTTACTTACATCTTTTACCTGCAAGTACGCAAAGTCACCCACAACCGCATAAGGTTTAAGCGTAGTGGCAATGATACGGTCTTCTGAATCACGGTAAATAAAAACATCCAAGAATTGCCCAATCTGTGTACCTTCTGGAACATACACTCGTGGAATGAGAATTTCTTCCCCATCGTAGCCATCTAAGTAAAGCCCAAAATCCAATTCTTTGATTACTTCAAGTTTGTTAAATTGCCCCAATTGTAAGGGAGCAGAATCATATATCATATTTGTAAGATTTTAATTTTATGTAAAATTGCAATAAAAATAATTACTTGTTAGATGTTTGGGACGCACGAATGGGAATTATTCAGATATTTTGCCTGTAAAACCAGTAGATAGAATAAATCATTTCGATAAACCTTTGTAGATAAGCTAAGAAAGGTATCTTACTTGACGTTGTAGTGCTCCCGACACACATGAACATTAGATAGGGCTACATTGATTTAAAAAGAGAGTGCCCTGAAGCAAATTTTTCTTCTTAATTATAAAATGCCCTAACGCCAATTAAAAAACTTATAGATTTAGAAAGACAATGCTCTGGAGCAAATCAAATTTATTTTATAAGAGATGCCCTAACGCCACATAAATGGATTAGTCTTATTACGGAGGAGAATAAGAGGAATATTCTAAACTTCCTGATAGAGACAGCTAATAAGGTTATAGACTCTAATGGTAATGGTTAATGTAATTGATGGATTGTTTTAAGAAGAAGATTCTGTACTGGATAGAATTAATGTTAAGGTTGCGTTTTAACTTATTGGTATTTGTTAATAGGATTTGATTGGTAACTATAAAGATTATGTCGGAGAATTGTCAATTACATCGTGGGTAAAAAACGTCGTCAGTTTTTACTTATCTATCCTCCGTGAGCTGGCAGTTAGAAACTCCATCTACTTTCTCATAATTTATTCAAACAAAAAAAGTCGTGGAGGTCTCCCCTTCCACGACTTTTTGAAACAATTTATAACTAATAAAGTAGTTTTAAACTACAACGTTATTTTCTCTTAATGCTGCATTTAAAGAAGTCTTCAAATCTGTACTTTCTTTACGTTTTCCGATGATTAAAGCACAAGGGACATTATATTCTCCAGCAGGGAACTTCTTCGTTAAGCTACCAGGAATAACAACACTATTTTCAGGAACGAAGCCAATGTATTCAACTGGAGTTTCGCCAGTAACGTCAATAATCTTAGAACTACCAGTAATAGTAACACCAGCACCCAAAACAGCACGCTTTCCAATTCTTGCTCCTTCAACTACGATACAACGTGAACCGATGAAAGCACCATCTTCAATAATTACTGGAGCAGCTTGAGGTGGCTCAAGAACACCACCAATTCCAACACCACCACTAAGGTGGACATCTTTACCTATTTGAGCGCAACTACCAACTGTTGCCCAAGTGTCAACCATTGTTCCTGAATCAACGTAAGCACCAATATTTACGTAAGAAGGCATCATAATAACACCTTTAGCTAAATACGCTCCGTAACGAGCTACTGCTGGCGGAACAACTCTCACTCCTAACGACGCATAATTCGTTTTAAGCTTCATTTTATCGTGATACTCAAAGATACCTACTTCTTGTACTTGCATCTGACGAATTGGGAAATACATTACAATTGCTTTCTTCACCCAATCATTAACCGTCCAAGTTCCATCTTCATTTGGTTGTGCTGTACGAAGTTCACCTTTATCTACTTTTTCTACAATTGTTTCTATTGCAGTTATGGTTTCTGGTTTCGAGCGGAGGCTTGTATCTTCCCACGCTTGTTCAATAATTGCTTTTAATTGCTCCATTAAAATATTTATCTATTTGTTCATTATAAAATTGAGGTACAAAGTAAAACCATTTACTTGATAATTCTACATTCAGAAAGGACATTTAATCAGACTTTGTGGAGGAAGGTAATGCAATATCACCTTTATATAAAGGGATATTTAGGTATGAAAAATAAAGAAATCGAATAATATAATTGCAGTCTTAGTGGAGTATTCATTATCAATAAATGGGTAATAGTATATGATAATGATGTATATTTTAACTTTACTTATGGAATTGTAAGTTATTGATATAGTTCTATTTATATACTTTTAAAGTATAAAAAACGCCCGTTGCCAAATAAAATTTGGATATAGATTAGGCAAAACTTAAATAGAAACATTTTAATATGTCTGACATTCTGTCATGTATATTATTCCGAATTATTTTATTTAAAATATCTTATAAATATATGGTCTGTGAGCAATATGGACAATGGTAGAATAATATTTATAATGTTCATAAACTGTTATCCTCTTAAATACTACACTAAAATTGTGCCAGTATTATTTTATGTTTTTAATAAATATTTATTTTGACTTTTAGTTAAATGTAAATTTATTAATTGGTGTGAATAGTCCCCCTATTCTATTAAATCAATCTGTTATAAGTGGAGGAGATTATAGTTTTTCTCTGAAATCAAAGATGCTGTTAACCTGTTTAGAGAACCCCTACTATTTTTTTTATTTTGAATTAATTTTATGAGTTTGTGTGAAATTGGTGATTAAACATCATAGTAAAGCTAATATGCTTTAAATGAAATGAATTATAACGGTTAATAAGTTAAAGGTGGAACAATAGGTTCAATACGCTCTTTTATAACATTCTAAGATGCCATATTAGTACGCCAACCTTATTTATATTACGTGGTCTGAATAGAACTTAATGCCCATATAGGAGTTTATTAAGTTAGCAATAAGGCATTACAAATGCTATTATTTTTAGTAATTTTGCTGTATTTTTGGTATTATGCTAAATTTAATAGTAATTAATACTAAAAAACTATGTTATTAACAACCTTGCATTCTACCTCTATATCCATTACTTTTGTAGGGTAATTTAATCAAGTATTATTTTTTTTCATATCACTTTAGAAGATGGCAAAAGTAAAAGTTGCAATTAACGGTTTCGGTAGAATAGGACGTTTAGTCTATCGCCAAATCTATAACATGGAAGGCATTGATGTTGTAGCAATCAATGATTTAACAAGCCCAAAAGTGTTGGCTCATTTATTGAAGTACGATACAGCCCAAGGACGTTTTAATGCTGAAGTTACATCAACTGATAGCACAATGAGCGTTAATGGTGAAAGTATCACTATATATGCACAAAGAGACCCTGCTTTAATTCCATGGGCATCTCACGATGTAGATGTTGTTTTAGAATGTACAGGATTTTTTACAGACAAAACTAAGGCTGAAGCTCACATCACTGCGGGAGCAAAGAAAGTTGTAATTTCTGCACCAGCAACTGGTGACGCAAAAACGGTAGTATTTAATACAAACCATGATATTCTTGATGGAACTGAAACAGTTATTAGTGGTGCTTCATGTACTACTAACTGCTTAGCTCCTATGGCTAAGGTATTGGAAGATTCATTTGGAATAGTAAACGGTTTGATGACAACTGTTCATGCCTATACAAGTGACCAAAATACACAGGATGCTCCTCATGCTAAAGGAGATTTACGTCGTGCAAGAGCTGCTGCTGAAAACATTGTTCCAAATACTACTGGTGCTGCAAAAGCAATTGGTTTAGTTTTACCTTCTTTGGTTGGAAAATTAGATGGTTCAGCACAACGTGTTCCGACAATTACAGGTTCATTAACTGAATTAACTACAATTTTATCGAAAAAAGTTACTGTTGCTGAAATTAATGCAGCGATGAAAGCAGCTTCTAACGAGAGTTTTGGTTATACAGAAGATGAAATTGTAAGTAGCGATGTAATCGGTATCACTTATGGTTCATTATTTGATGCAACTCAAACAAAAGTTCAAACTGTTGGAGATACTCAATTGGTAAAAACTGTTTCGTGGTACGACAATGAGATGTCTTATGTTTCTCAATTGGTACGTACAGTTAATTATTTCGCTCAACTAATTCAGAAATAATTAGACTTAGACAATACACAAAAAGGGCTTTCAACTTAATTTGAAAGCCCTTTTTTAATGTTAAATTCACAAAATAAATAATTTATTGAAAAGCCTTTTTGTGTAAATATTTCCTCAAAGCGTGTTTTGATACCATAGTGCCGCACATTCAGATTTGATTCGTATAAGTCGAATGTATGTACTAAATTCTTAACACCAAAATTCTGCAAAGTTTCTAATGAATAATCAAAAAATGGTCGGTTATCAGTTTTAAGATGTAAAATTCCTGAATCATTTATTAGCTTTCGGTATATTTCCAAAAATCGCTGATTGGTCATTCTCCTTTTAATGCCACTCTGTAAATGATGTGGGTCGGGAAAGGTTATCCAAATTTCAGAAACCTCATTTTCTAAAAAAAAGTTTTCTAAGTCATGAACTTTAGCTCTCAAGAAGGCGACATTCTTTAAATTCTCCTCAATGGCTTTGTTACTCCCCACCGCAATTCTATCCCCCTTAATATCTATGCCGATGAAATTCTTTTCTGGAAATAGCCTCGCTAAACCAATCGTGTATTCTCCTTTTCCACAACCTAATTCAAGAACAATCGGATTATTATTTTTAAAAAACTCTTTCTTCCAATTGCCCTTAATTGTATCAAAAAGGGGTTTTCCTTCTTGAATTACATTAAATTGTTCTTGATTTTGCTTAAATCTTATCTCTTTTTTTCTACTCATTCTATATTGGGGGCTACTAATTAATTTAGTTTAGTAATATTTACCTGAAAAATCGGTTAATATCTATAAGTATTATCAGCTATTTAAAGCCCAAATAGCCATCTTATTGATACTAATATTCATTAAAAAAGGCTAACAATTTGATAATCAATTACTTATAATAAAAAACTTAAACCGTCTGAGAATCGCTCAAATAAAGTCTGTTTGACCTTAGATATATTCATTAAATTCTCAGGCAGCTTAAAGAATATCTATTTCTGCTACAACAAAGGTACTTCCTCCAACATATATGAAATCGTCAATTGCGGAAATATCCTGAACATAATTTATTGCGTCGTTAACATCCGTTATAACAACACCTGATAAAGAAAATGCTTTTGCTTTATCAGCAAGCAAGGATGCGTCTAAAGCACGAGTAGAATTACATTGACAAAAAATATAATTTGCCTGTTGAGGTAACATTTTCAAAATTCCATCAATATCTTTATCTGACACAAAACCTAAAATAAACCAAAGCTGACGAAATGTGTATTTTTTAATATTCGAGAGGATTTCGGAAAAACCACTGATATTATGTGCTGTATCACAAAATGTTAACGGTTGGGATGATAATTGTTGCCAACGTCCTTTAAGATTGGTATTTGACAATACCATTGATATTCCTTGGTAAATATTTTCATCAGAAATTTGAAATCCGCTGTTCCTCAAAATATGGATTGCTTTGAGAACACCTAATATATTCTTTTGCTGATAACTTCCTGTTAGTTGAGAATTTAAGACAAAACGCTGATTCGTTACTTTATCAAGAAGTTCTAATGCTAATACAGATTCTGATAATTCAGTATTAATAACCTGAAGGAAATCGTCAGCAAAGAAAATTGGAGCTGATTCGAGTTTAGCTTTATCAATGAAAACATTTTCTGTTTCAATATTTCTTTCACTGATAACGACTGGTACGTTCGGTTTAATAATTCCAGCTTTCTCAAAGGCAATCTTTGGAAGGGTGTCTCCCAAAATATCTGTATGGTCAAAACTTATATTGGTAATAAGTGACAACTCTGGAGTAATAATATTTGTTGAGTCAAGCCTCCCTCCTAACCCAACCTCTATAATGGCAATATCTACTTGTTGCTCTGCAAAATATTGGAAAGCTAATCCTACTGTTAATTCAAAAAAAGATGGTTTAACTTCTTCTATAAAAAGTTTTCCATCTCTTACAAATTGAATGACTTTTTCTTCTGGAATGGGCTGACCATTTATTTTTATTCTTTCAGTAAAAGATTTTAAATGCGGAGATGTATATAAACCTGTTTTATACCCCGCCGACTGAAAGATAGAGGCTAAATAATGAGATGAACTACCTTTTCCGTTTGTACCTGCTACATGAATGGATTTGAATTTATTTTGAGGATTATCAAGATACAAACAAATAGCAATGGTATTGTCTAAATTTGCTTTAAATGCTTTTTTACCAACTCGATGAAAAACGGGTAAAAGTTGGTATAAATAATCAATGGTTTCAGAATATGTCATAATATTTCGGAAGGCTCTCAAAATCAAGTACCTTAAATGGGGCTATAAAGGTAAGGCTTATCTTTTATTAATGGATAGTCCTCTTTTGAAAAATAATCCTTTATTTTTGTATCTTAAAACAAATTAAATAATGATTTTTCAAAGAATTTCTTTGAATCAATAACATAAAATGAAAGAATCAGAAATCAATTTTAGAATTCAATTAGACGAGCAAAGTGTTCCAGAACAAATTTCTTGGTCTGCAACCGAAAATCCAAACGAAGGTATAGAAGAAACTAAAGCAATATTTATAGGTGTTTGGGACCATTATCACAAAGGACTTTTAGCATTACCGCTTTGGACAAAAGACATGGATGTTTTTGAAATGAAGCGTTTTTATATAGAAATCATTGGTAGTGTTGGTAACACTTTGATAGAGGCTACTGGAGATGAGAAAATGGCAAAAAATATTGAGGGACTTTGCAAAGTATTAACAAAAGACTTACAAGCTGAAATGAAAGCTGCTGAAAAGCAATAAGTTATGTTAAAGATTGTTAATGCCAATTTCTTACAAAGGAATTGGCATATTTTTGGTCTTTAATTATTACAAATTTACTACTGAAAAACTCATGAAAAAATACATATTAACACCACTACTTTTACTAACCGTATTTGTGACATTTGCCCAAAAGGGAACCGCTTTTTTACACGGAGGAAATTTAAGAACAGTCTTTGATGTCGCAAAAGCTCAAAACAAACCTGTACTTTTGGAAGTCTATTCCGAAACTTGCCATGTATGTAATGCCTTTAAACCAACCTTTGATTTACCACAAGTTGGCAATTTTTACAGCCAAAACTTTATCTCGTACAAATTAGATATATTGTCGCCAGAGGGACAAGCATTTCTAAACAAACAAGGCATCTGGATTCAATCAACACCAACGCTTTTATTTTTTGACAAAGATGTGAAGTTGATGCACATTAGTATTTTGGGAGAAAATAATAATTCTGCACAGGTTTTGATTGATGCTGGCACAAAAGCATTAAACCCCAAAGTAAGAACGAGTGCATATAAAGCAAGTTTTTTATCTGGAAATCGGGAGAATACGTTTTTGATTGATTTTGGTTTGATGTCAAGAATCATGAGAGATACAGTAAATAATATTGCTGCGATGAATGCTTACGCAAAGAAACTTCCCAAAAATCAGTATGGAAATAATACAAGTTTTTTGGTGTTGCAAAAAGTAATTGCAGATGATGAAAATGAAATTTTCAAATACATGATGAATAACCTAAAGGAGTTTAACGCAAAATATGACAAAAAATTAGTTAAACAGACCGCCGAAAATATCATTATGTATTCTCTGTATAGTTCACGAGGAATGAGATATTCAAGTGCGAAAGTTGCAAAAGTAAGAGAAAATTTAACAAAGCTGGGTGTGGATAATAAATCTATCACTGGGCGGGTTTGGCGAGAAGAGTCTAATGCCTTTTTTAGAGAAGGGAAAGCTGATAAAGCAATTAACGTTTTATCTACCTTAATAGATGCTAAAACAGACAAGGCATCCTATAAGTTTTTGGGTGATTGGGTAAAAGCAAGAACTGCGGACAAAACTGCTTTAGCAAAAGCGGCTATTTGGTTAGCGAAAAGTAAGTAAATCAATAAAAAGAGGCTGTCTCAAAAGGGCAGTCTCTTTTCTTTTTACGGGTTATTTTGTAAATTAGATTTATGAAACAGCCAAATCATCGGGTAGTTTTTAAGCCCTATACTCCCAATCAGTTAAGTCTA